>SLFH01000224.1 GCA_007124345.1 Phycisphaerales bacterium
AGCCGTGGGCGAACGCCCGAACGCATTACCGCTCAGTTCGAGCCCGATCGCCGTTCGGATGTGACCCGGCGCCCCCTACGCCCGACCCCCGAGCTGATCGATCATCATCTGATCGATCCCCGGGACCCAGCGACGGGCCGACGCCGCGTTGAACCGGTCGGGGAGCTCCAGTTCAGGCGCTCGGTCGACGATGGTCTTGAGCAATCGTTCGATCACCAGCGAGGGCGCGCACCTCCCCCCGCTCCAGTGGTCGTGGTCGACCCAGGCGAGCTGGACGAGAATCTCCCTCGCCTCCCCGCCCCGCGAGATCCGAGCGTGATACAGCCACCCCCCCACGGTGTCCTCTTCCGTAATGATCTCGACGCCCGCGATCGCTCCACCCCCATCGGGGCCCCGCCGCAGCCGGACCCACAAACCAGACAACCGATCCCCGTCTCACCGGTACGATCCGGCGTCGCCACAGCGTATCAGGCGGCCACTCGACAGATCGGAGCGCCCTCAGAATGTTCCTGCTGGAGACCATCCGCCTCGGCCTGACCAACCTGCGCCTGCACATCCTGCGCTCGTTCCTCACGGCACTGGGCATCATCCTCGGCGTCGCCGCTGTCATCACCATGGTCGCGATCGGAGAAGGCGCCAAGCAGTCCGCCCTCGCCCAGCTCGAACAGCTCGGCGCCAGAAACCTCATCATCCGCTCCCAGCCGCCCCCCGAAGGCGGCTCGCAGCAGGGCGGGCAGCAACGCGGCTTCATCACCCGTTATGGCCTCACCCGCGCCGATGTCGAGGTCATCCGCGCCAACTTCCCCAACGCCACCGCCATCGTCCCCGTCAAAGAGGTCGGCGCAGAAATCCTCCGGCGCGAGCGTCGCAAGACCTCCCAGGCCTTCGGCACCACGCCCGACCTGATGAACCTCGCAAACCTCCGCGTCGCACGCGGACGCTACCTCACACGCGCCGACATGGAGGACGAGACCACCGTCGCCGTCATCGGCGCCGAGATCGCCAAGGAGTTCTTCCCCTTCGACGATCCGATCGGCGCAGAGCTCCGCATCGACGACAAGTCGTTCATCGTCGTCGGCGTCCTCGCCCCGATCGGGCTCGCCGGCGGCGCGGGCGCGGGCCTCGTCGGACGCGACCTCAACCTCGACATGCACATCCCGATGACCACCGCCAGGTCGCTCTTCGGCGACCTGGTCATCCGCAGAGAGAGCGGCAGCACCCAGGGCAGGCAGGTCGAGGTCTCAGAGCTCTACATCGGCTCCCCCTCGCGCGAAACGGTTATCAACGACGCCGAACGCCTCCGACGCATCATGGAGGTCCGCAGGCCCGGCCTCATCGATGTCGGCATCATCGTCCCCTACGAGCTCCTCGAAAGCGCGAGACGCGCCGCCCTCACATGGACCCTCGTCCTCTCGTTCATCGCCGGCATCAGCCTCCTCGTCGGCGGCATCGGCATCATGAACATCATGCTCGCCACCGTCACCGAACGCACGCGCGAGATCGGCATCCGACGCGCCATCGGCGCAAAGCGCAAGCACATCGTCTGGCAGTTCCTCGTCGAGACCGGCGTCCTCTCGGCCGTCGGCGGCGTCATCGGCATCTTCCTCGGCGTCGGCGTCAGCGTCGGCGTCGGCCCACTCGTCGACTGGCTCCCCACAGCCCCCGGCATCGGGCGTTACTTCAACGCAGATGTCACCCTGCCGACACAGGTCACCACCTGGTCGATCTTCCTCTCCTTCGGCGTCGCGACCGCCACCGGCCTGATCTTCGGGATCTACCCCGCCATCAAGGCCGCCGCCCAAGACCCCATCGTCGCCCTCCGCCACGACTGATCCCGTGGGTGCCGCAGCGGGGCGCTGGGGGAGTCAGCGGCCTTCGGACGCGGCGTGTCTCTGCGTCCCGGCGCCTTCAATCAATCCTCGGCCGCAGGCCGAAACCTTCCCTGCGCCCCGCGCTCAGCACCCCGCGCCCCCGACCGCCCCTCATAGCAACCCGTACTCCTTCAGCTTGCGGTACAGCGCCCGCTCGCCGATGCCAAGGAGCTTCGCCGCCTTCTCGCGATTGCCAGCCGTGAGCTGGAGCGTCTCTCGGATCGCCCGCTTCTCGAGCTGTTCGAGGCTCGCGCCCGCGAGCGAGCCGCCCGAAGTCGTCCCCTGCTCGTCGTCGTCTGCGGCTCGCACATCTTCGGGGATGTGGCGCACATCGAGCTTGATCGGCCCGCCCTCGGTCCCCTGCCCGATCGCCGTCACCGTCATGTTCTGCACCACATTGAGCAGCTGGCGCACATTGCCCGGCCACGGCGCCTGCGTCAGACGCATCAGCGCCGCGTCGGTGATCTCGGGCACCGGCTCGCCCGGCGCGACCTCGTTGGCGAAACGCGCTATCGCGTGACGCACGATCCGCGGGATGTCGTCTCGACGCTCACGCAGAGGCGGCAGGTGGATCGTCGAGCCGTTGATCCGGTAGAACAGGTCCTGACGGAACGAGCCCTCGTCGACCATCTTCGAAAGGTCGCGGTTGGTGGCGCTCACGAATCGCACATCGACCCTTTTCGGCTCGTTCGCCCCGAGCCGGACCACCTCGCCAGACTCAAGCACCCGCAGCAGCTTCGCCTGCATCGACGCGGGCATGTCCCCGATCTCGTCGAGAAAGAGCGTCCCCCCGTCGGCGTACTCGAACACACCCTCCCGTTCGCGATCTGCCCCAGTAAACGCCCCGCGCACATGCCCGAAGAGCTGGTCTTCCAGCAGGCTCTCGCTCTGGCCGGCGCAGTTGAAGGTGACATACTTCATCGTCGCCCTGCGGCTGTTGTTGTGGACCGCCTTGGCGATCAGCTCCTTGCCCGTCCCGCTCTCGCCGGTGATCAAGACCGGGATCGTGCTCGCCGCGACCGTGCGCACCGTCTTGAGGATCCGGCGCATCGGCTCAGACCCCGCGATGATCCCCTCGAACCCGTCGTGCTGGACGAGCTCGGCCAATTCGCCAGAGTCGGCCCGCAGCGTCGCCGCTTCGGCCGCGCGGTTCACAAGGTCGCGAAAAACACTCAGGTCCAGCGGCTTCTCGATGAAGTCGAACGCCCCGTGCTTGAACGCCGCCCGCGCCGTCGACACATCCCCGTGCGCCGTCACCATGATCGTCTCGGCGTCGGTCTGCAGCTCCCGCGCGGCATCCAGCACGCGCAGCCCCGCGTCCGACCCATCAGACGCGACCCCGTCCTTCCCGCCCGATTCGGGCATCCGCAGGTCGGTGACGATGACATCGAACGCCCCGCCCCTGAGCTCCTCCAAAGCCTCCGGCACGCTGTGCACGATCGTGCAGATATGCCCCGGCCGACGCAGCGCGTCGGCCATGACTTCCGCATGGTCCTCCTCGTCCTCGACGATGAGCACCTGCGCCGCAACGCGTTCGCCCTTGGGTTCGGTCATGACAGGCCGATCCTAAGCGGTCTTGGAGCGGGCGGGGCGGATCGTCGCCTCCAGCGCTAGGGCGATCGCATTTCTGCCAGTTGGAGACGCCGCCTGCCGCTGAGATTCTGGGATCAGGGGCGCAGGGTGTGGGGCGCGGGGCGCTGGGGGAGGCAGCGGCCTTCGGCCGCGGGTTGTCTTTGCTCTCAGGCGCCCTGAACCCAAGCCCTGAACGCAGCCTCGGCCGCAGGCCGAAACCAATCCCTGCGCCCAGCGCCCCGCGCCCCGCGCCCGCTTTTCATCCCCGCTGAGGCTTCTGATCTGAGGACGAAACAGACAGATCTGACGGATGATGCGATCGCCCTGCCTCCAGCGCCGGGCTCAGGCTCTCGCCCAGAAGCAGCCGACGCCGAGCGCACAACGCCACCGCGATCGCGTCGGCGACATCCGCCGGCTCGGGCCGCTCGGCCAGGCCGAAGACCCCACGGACCGAATCCTGCATCTGTTCTTTCGACGCGTGCCCGTGCCCGGTCAGCGATTTTTTGACCTCCGTCGGCTTGAGCTCGACCAGGTCCAGCCCCGCCTGTCGGATCGCCAGGAGCAAAACGCCCCGGGCGTGCCCCATGACAATCGCGGTGGTCGGGTGCTTGTAGTGCGCAAACAGCGCCTCGACCCCCACCGCCGCCGGACGCAGACGCTCTAAGAGCAGGCGGAAATCACGGTCCAACTCGTCGAGCCGTTCGGCGATCGATGCGGCCTTGCGACCCGGCGACTTCTTGCCCAGGCGGAAGACCCCCGCCTCGACGAGGCTCGGACGCTCGGGCGAACCCTCGATGCACCCGTAGCCGGTGATGTTCAGTCCTGGATCGATGCCGAGCAGACGCATGGTGAGTAAGGCTATCGGGCCGGACCCGGCCCGCCCGGCCTGAAATAGTGCCGGGCCCAATGGATCGCCGCACGGGCGACCATGTCCGTCTCGATGTTCACCCCTGCCCCGGGCCGCAGGTCCCCCAGCGTGGTTTTGTCGAGGGTGGTCGGGATCAGGGCGATCTCGAACCAGCCGCCGACCCCCTCGGCGTCGCCCGGCTCCAGCTCCGCCACCGTCAGCGACACCCCCTCGACCGTCACGCTCCCCTTGGGCGTCATGAACGCCATCAGCCCCGGCGGGGGCTGGATCCTCGCTCGCCAGTCCTCCCCCGTCTGGACCTGCAGCACCTCGCCGACGCCCTCGACATGGCCCTGGACGAAGTGCCCGCCCATCAGCGTCGAGGCCGTGACGGCGTGCTCCAGATTCACCCCCGACCCCGGCCCCAGCGAGCCCAGCGTGGTCTTGGCGAGGGTCTCGGGCACCGCGTCGAACGCCCAGAGCGGGCCCGAGGCGTCCGCCTCGACAGCCGCGACCGTAAGACAGCAGCCGTTGATCGCGATCGAGTCGCCGATGTCGGGCCTGTGGTTCCAGCCTCCGGGCCGGATGAGCACCCGGCGGCCCCGCCCCCCCGAGGAAGAAGGCTCGACCCGCTCGACCCGACCGACCGCCTGCACAAGACCTGTGAACATGGGCGATCATTGGTCCGTATTGCCGTGTGCCGCCGGACCGGCCCCGGAGCGACCGAACAGACGGGGCGGGGGGCGGGATGTGGGGGGAGGTGTGCGGGCGGCTTGACCTGCCTGTATGCTGTCTCCATACTCCACCAGCCGGGCCCCGAGGGGCCCTTCACACTCGGAGCAGCCGAAGATGCACGCCCCCCATGCCGTGTGTCGGCGCCTCGCCGCCGGCCGGGTCGTTCCTACCGCCGCCACGCTCGCCCTCATGGTGACGCTGCTGCCCGCATTGGGCGGCTGCAACCGGGGCCAGGAGCGGTCCGTCGAGACCTCCGCCGGCGAGGCCAGACCGGCCGACTCGGCGAGGGAGACCCGTTCTCCCGAACGCCGGACCGACCGCGGGACCACCCGCCCACGCGGCGCCCAGGTGCTGCCCATCGACGATGCGCAGTACCTCGAGATCGGCTACCGGCGCGACTGGACGGGCTTCCCCTCAGTCCCCGGCGAGCACCGAGTCGCCGACGCGAAACTGATCGGGGCCCAGCTCTTTGTCCGGGCGTCCGACAGCACCGTCAGCGCCTTGGACACCGACACCGGCCGGATGCGATGGGCCGCGACGCTCTCGACGAGCCTGACCCGGTTCGCTGGCATGGCCCACGCGACCCTCCCCGACGGGCGCGACACCGTGCTCGTCGCCTCCGAGGCCGAGATCTACTTCATCGATCCCAACACCGGCAACATCCTCGACATCCAGCGCCTCGAGCGCGTCGTCAGCACCGGCCCGCTGGTCTTCGGCAGCACCGCCGTATTCGGCACGCTCTCGGGCGAGGTCCTCGCCCACAACTTCCGCTTCGGCGCCAAGTTCTGGGGGCACCAGCTCCCCGGCTCCATCGAGCACGGGCCCACACGCGTCGGCGAAGACATCGTCGCGGGGGTCAGCGCCCGGGGCGGCATCGCCTTCCTCGACCCCGCCACCGGCCGCCTCTACGGCCAGGCGAAGATCTTCCAGGGCGTCTCGACCGAGCCCGTCAGCGACAACGGCCTGCTCTTCATCGCCTCCCTCGACCAGGCCATCTACGCCTTCAACCCCGTCGGGGGCAGCCGTGTCTGGCGCGTCCCCACGCCCCACCCCCTCGTCGTGCAGCCCACGGCCCATGACGGCGTGCTCTATGTCGAGACCCGCGAGGACGGGATCGTCGCCCTCGACCAGCAGACCGGCCAGCGCCTCTGGGCCAACGCCGAAGCCCGAGGCACCGTCGTCGGCATGCGCAACAACAAGCTCCTCTCCTTCGATGGCAGCCACATCCATGTCCTCTACCCCCGAACCGGCGCTGTCGAACGCTCCATCCGGGCCGAGGGCGTCGGACGCGTCTTCACCGACGAATTCGTCGATGGCAACCTGTACCTCGTCGGCTCGCGGGGCGGCGTCGCCCGCTTTGTTCCCCGGGGCTAAAAACTCAAGGCTGAGAACCAAGCCGGCCCCAGAGTCGACAATCGCGCATGACCGAACCCGACACCAGTGTGACGGGCCCGAGGATCCGTCGGGCCCTCGTTTCCGTCAGCGACAAACGTGGCGTGCAGGCCTTCGCCAAGGCCCTGGCCTCGATGGGCGTCGAGCTCGTCTCGACCGGGGGCACCGCCAGAGCGCTCCGCGAGGCAGAGCTGAAGGTCGTCGATGTATCTGAGGTCACGGGCCTGCCCGAGATGCTCGGCGGACGCGTGAAAACCCTGCACCCCAAGGTGCACGGGGGCATCCTCGCCAAGCGGGGCGACGCCGAGCACGAAGCAGCCCTGCGCGAACACGAGATCAATCCGATCGACCTCGTCTGCGTCAACCTCTACCCCTTCCGCGAGACGGTCGCCAAAGCCGGCGTTACCCGCGCAGAAGCGGTCGAGCAGATCGATATCGGCGGGCCCGCGATGGTCCGCGCCTCGGCAAAGAACCACCAAAGCGTCACCATCGTCACCGACCCAGCGCAGTACGACAGCGTGCTCGCAGACATGCGCACGCACGAAGGCTCGACCTCCCTCCCCCTCCGCCAAACGCTCGCGGCCGAGGCCTTCGACCACACCGCCCGATACGACCGCGCGATCGCGGATTACCTCGCAACAGAGGGCGGCTCGCACGCCTGCACGCTCGAACTCCGCTACGGCGAGAACCCCCACCAGCACGCCTCCGCTCGACTCACCTCCGACAACGAGTCTTCGGTCGCCTCCGCCGAACTGCTGCACGGCAAGCCCCTGAGCTACAACAACCTCAACGACGCCGCCGCGGCCCTCGATCTGGCGATGGCTCTCCGGCGCGCC
>SLFH01000329.1 GCA_007124345.1 Phycisphaerales bacterium
CCGATTGCGATTTGATCTCCCGCGAGCGAGCGTGCCGGGTCGGAGACGCCTCTGGCGAGGGTGACCGCGAGCGTGTAGTCGCCGATGGTGGCGCTGGGCGTGCCGCTGGTGACCGCGTTGGGGTCGTACTGGACGTTGGCCGCTTCGGAGACGCCGAGGTAGTAGGTGCCGCTCTCGGTGAAGACGAATCGATCGATCCGCGAGTTGAGCGAGTCGGCGCCTGTGACGCTGAAGACCTCCGTGCCTGCGCTGTTGAACAGGCGCATGGCGGTGTTGAGCGTTCCGGCGCTGGTGAGGACAGCGCGGAGCGTCTCGCCCCTGAGCGCCTCGAAGCGGAAGAGGTCGCGGTCGAGGAGGCCGAAGCCGCCGTCGCCGATGCGGGCGTTGATGGTGACGCCGCCGGAGCCGCGGAGCGGGCCCTGAATGTCCGCTGCGTTGCTGAGCGTGTCGTTGGGCTCGAAGGGTCCTGAGACCTGGTTTTCGAGAGTGAAATCGAGGCCCCAGTCGAGGAGGAAGCCGTTGTCGCCGGCCTTGACATCGTCGATGCGGAGGACCCAGTTGCCCGCGGCGCTCTTGCCGTTGAATGCGTTGAGCGGGTTCTCGGGCTTGTAGCCTCCCGAGCGGTCGAACGGCGCGGAGCCGTTTGCGATGGCGACTGCGGCCTCGTCGTTAAAGACGGTGCCCGCGAGGTCCTGGCCGTTGCCTCCCCGTCGGTCGAAGAGCAGCACGGAGGTCCCGTCGGGCGCGATCAGCGTGATGCGCATGTCGCTGACGAAGCTGTGCTGGATGTTGACGCGGACATTGAGGTCGAGGATCGGCCTTGTCTCGTCGACGGCGAGGGTGGAGATGGTTGTGCCGGTCGGCGGCTGGGTGACGCCGTCGCCCTGGGGGATGCGGAGCGGTTCGTCGGAGTGGTCTCTGGTGAAGGTTCGCCGGTCCTCGAAGACGAGGTCGACGCCGATGGAGAGGTCGTAGACGCCGGTGCTCATCGACTGCACGCCGCTGGCGGAGGTACTGGGGTTGTAGTCGATGTTGGGGAAGGCGCTGACGGCGAGGTAGTAGGTTCCGTTGGTGGTGACGAAGTAGTTGATGAGCGAGTCGGAGCCCTCGTACTGGTCGTTGGCTGCGATCTCGTTGCCCGTTGCGTCGAAGAGGCGGAGGTAGGAGTCGAGGTTCGAACCTCCGAGCCTTCGTTGGGCGAAGACCTCGGCCCGAATCTGTCCTGCGCGTTCGAGCTCGAGGCGGAAGATGTCGACATCGCGCGGTCCGGCCGAGCCGTCGCCGATGACCAGGCCCTGGATGAAGGCCTCGCCGGAGACGGTGAACGGGACGATCGGTGCTGCGGCGAGCGTGTCGTTGGGCTCGAAGCTCGATGTGGCGCCGAGGACGCGGAAGTCGTAGACCTTCTCGTCGCCGCCGAACTCGTCGCCGTTGAGGAAGTTGCCCGCGGTGTCCTTGAACGCGCCGGGGAGGAGCGTGAGGCGGTACTGATCGACTGGGAGTCGCCTGGGCGTGAACGGGTTGAGGTTCAGGCCGATGGTGACCTCGCGCGGGTCGTGGGGGTTGAGCTCGATGGAGGTGATGCCGACGGGCTGGTCGTCGCCGGTTCCGAGCTGGCCGTCCTGGCCTGCGCGGAAGAGCGAGACGGCGCCGGAGAACCCCGAAGAGCCGATGACATCTGCGAGCACGCCCGCGTCGATGTCGTTGCTGAAGCGGACCGTGATGCTGTCGATCGCCTGGCCGGTCACGCGGTCGAGCTGGGTCGTCAGCGGGCCCGGGCTGATCGCGATGGCTTCGGGGCCCTCGACGAAGAGCGCCTCGAGGGCGGCGGCGATGTTGATCACACCGCCCGCGGTGACGCGGCC
This sequence comes from Phycisphaerales bacterium, assembly GCA_007124345.1. Classification (GTDB taxonomy): domain Bacteria; phylum Planctomycetota; class Phycisphaerae; order Phycisphaerales; family UBA1924; genus SLFH01. Next base: position 1,866 of record SLFH01000329.1, read on the forward strand.
CGTCAGGTTCTCGACGGGGCGCGAGGTCTCGATGAGCAGCTCGCGGACGCGGTCGGCGGAGATGTCGGGGCGGACCGAGCGGATGAGGGCGACGGCGCCGGCGACGATCGGCGCCGCGAAGGAGGTGCCGCTGGTGTACTCGTACAGGGCTGTGCCCGGGAGGTTCGAGGCCCTGGTGGTGAAGATGTCCTCGCCCGGGGCCGCGACCTGGACGCGTTCTGCGCCGAAGTTGCTGAAGCTGGCGAGTTCGTCCAGATTGTTGGTTGCGGCGACGGAGATGATGCCGGGGATGTTGTACGAGGCCGGGAAGGCGGCGAAGACCGAGTCGTTGTCGATGGCGTCGTTGCCCGAGGCGGCGATGAAGATGCCGCCCGCGTTGATGTAGCGCTGGATGGCGGCTCTTTCGCTGGCGATTCCGTCCTCGAAATCGGCGAAGAAGTCGGAGCCGTAGGCGCCGTAGCTGTTGTTGCTGGCGACGATGTTGATGCCGCGTTGGCGCATCATCGTGACATAGTCGTGGGCGCCGAGGATGGCGGACTCGAGCAGGCTGCCGTCGTTGTCGGCGATCTTGATCGCCATCAGCTTGACATTCCATGCGACGCCGGTGACGCCGATGCCGTTGTTTCCGACGGCGCCGATCATGCCAGCGACGCCGGTGCCGTGGCCTTCGAGGTCCTGGGGGTTGTTGTTTCCGATGCCTCCGTTGGCGCCGAAGTCCCAGCCGTTGATGTCGTCGATGAAGCCGTTGCCGCTGGTGTCGGTTCCGTCGGCGATCTCGAGGGGGTTGACCCAGATGTTGTCGCGGAGGTCGGGGTGGTTGAGGTCGATGCCGGTGTCGATGACAGCGACGACGACATCCTCAGAGCCTGTGGTTGTCGCCCACGCGGCGATGCTGTTGATGTCCGCGCCGACGACGCCGGCCGGCCCGCTGGGGGGCGGGACGACCTGGCCGATGTTCCGGTGGTGCCACTGGTCGTTGAAGCGGGGGTCGTTGGGCACATTCTGCGGGGCGCGACGGGCGAAGTCGGGGTAGAACTCCAGCAGCCAGTCGTGCTGGGCGACGACCGCGTCGACCGCGGCGGGGCTGGGCATCTGCCCGGAGATGTTGATGACGGCGTTGTGCCCGCGTGCGATCGAGCGGACATTCTCGACCGAGAGGCCGAGCTCTGCCGCGACGGCGAGGGCCTTGGTCTCGGCGAGTTCTGCGCCCAGCATGTCGGTGAAGGAGGCGATCCACTGGTTCTGGACAGCGCGGACATCGAAGCCTCGCCACTCGAACTCAACGATGTGGGAGGCGTTGGCGGATCCGTTCGCGCCGCCGGTGTCGGGCGGGAATGGGCCCATCGGCACGAACGAGAGCAGCACGCGAGGTTCGAGGGCCTCGAAGCCGCCGCCGGGCACAAAGTCCGAACGACCAGACCGAACATTCACGCGGTTCGTCGGCATTACACACACTCCGTCTGTATGGGCACGGATCGTCCGGCCCTGGTCTCCGGTTGTGGCTGGCGTGCGTCGGCGGGCCCGTCTGGGCCGCTCACCATGGACGCACCGGGGCGGCCCTCGCATGGGCCGCAGGTGGGCTTCGGCCAGTATATCCGATTTTCGTCCACCGTTGGTTCCTCAGCCCGAAAAGACACCCTCCGCCCGGCACGGGGCCCGGCATCGAGGCGATACCTTAGCGTTTTTTGAGCGAGCCGATGCGGGACCGCTCCTCGGACCCGCCCGTCAGCGACAGGGAGGCCGCCAGGGCGGGCTCGCGGAGGCTTGCAGACCCCGTGATCCGGTCCAGCCAGCGGCGGGTGGTGGACACCGCATCGGGGGGGAGGGCCGCGAGGCGCTCGGCGACGGCCCGGGCGCCGGGCTCGACCGATCCCGGATCCGAGACCAGCCCGCCGACAAGCCCGAGGGTCAGGGCGTGGTGGGCGTCGAAGAGCTCGGGTTCGAGCAGATGCCGGCGGCACGAGCCTGTTCCGACAGATTCTGTGAGGTAGGGGGCGGTGACCGCGGGCGAGACCCCGAGCTTCAGCACGGGGTACCCGAAGCGGGCGGCGGTGTCGGATACGACGAAGTCGGCCCCGCCAAGGAGGGCGCAGCCCCCGGCGATCGCGGCCCCCTGCACGCCGATGACGGTGGGGAAGGGGGCGGCCCGCATGGCGCGGATCGTTTCCGACAGGCCGCTGAGCAGAGCCCGCATGGTCTCGCCATCGGGATCGTCGGCGAAGAGGTCGAGGTCGAAGCCGGCGCAGAAGACCCTGCCCTCGCCCAGGAGGAGGAGGGCGAGGGGCGGGTTGGGGTCTGCCGACGCGGCGTCGATCGCGCTGGCCAGATCGGCGAGCATGGTCGGGGTCATGGCGTTGCGTCGTTCTGGGCGGTTGAGCCGGATGGTGAGCAGGGGGGCGGCTCTGCTTGTGATCAGTTCGGAAGCGGAGCTCACGCGCGGCGCCCCCCGGCCTGTCTGTTTGGCCCTGCGCCGGTCATGGACGAGGCGAGGCGGGTCGCTTTGGCCAGGGCGTCCTCGTCGATGTCGGTTTCGAGGCCGGGGAGGTAGCCCGCGTCGCGGATGGTTCTGACGAGCAGGCCGGTGTCGATGTTGCCCGGGGCGCGCTTGTCGGCTGTCGAGGCGAAGGGGCAGCCCCCGAGCCCGGCGACGGCGCTGTCGAAGGAGCGGACGCCCCGGTCGAGGGCGGCGCGGACGCAGTCGGCGGCGCGCCCGTTGGTGTCGTGCAGGTGGAGGGTCAGGTGTTCGAGGTAGTGCTCTCCGACGGCGTCGAGAACGGCGTCGAGCATCTGCGTGATCTGCTCGGGCGTGGCGACGCCGATGGTGTCTGCCACATCGAGCTCGTCGACGCCCAGGGCGACGAGCTTGGAGGCGACCTCGGCGGCCTTGGTGGGGGCGATCGGGCCCTCGAAGGGGCAGGCGATCGCGCAGGAAAGGTAGGCCCGCACGCGCATGGCGCCCGCCCCGGCGAGCTGCAGGACCGGGATGAACCGTTCGAGCGTCTCGTCGATGGTGGCGTTGGTGTTTTTCTTACAAAAGGTTTCGCTGGCGGCGGTGAAGACCGAGACCTTGGAGATCAGTCGCCAGCCGGCGGCCTCGTTTGCGTCGATCGCGCCCTGCACGCCCTTCTCGTTGGGCACGAGGACAGAGATCATCGGGGCGTCGGCGCTGTGGAGGGTTTCTTCCTGGCCGAGGAGGTCGAAGAGGAGGGGGGCGTCGCCGAGTTGGGGGACCCACTTGGGCGAGACGAAGCTTGAGGCCTCGATCTCGTCGACGCCGGTGCTCGCCAACGCCATGACAAGCTCCGCCTTGTCGGCGGTCTGAACGATGCCGGGCTCGTTCTGGAGCCCGTCCCTCGGGGAAACATCGGTGATACGCACGCGCTGCGGCATGTCGGGCAGATGGTACCACGCCGGGCTGGATTGTGCCCGGGTCATTTCACGCTGGGGAGCTTGGCGATGTCTTCGTCTTTGCCCATCAGGACGAGGACATCGTCGGCGTCGATGGGCTCTGTGGGGCCGGGGACCTCGATGCGGAGCTCGGTGGCGCCGCCGCCCTGGGCGGGGCGGTCGCGTTTGCAGGCGACGACATGGAGGCCGTAGCGGGCCCGGACTTCCAGCTGGGCGAGGCTTTTGCCGACCCAGTCCTCGGGGGCGCGGATCTCGACGATCGAGTACCCCTCGTGGAACTCGATCTGGTTGAGGACGGAGGGGCCGATCAAGCGGTTGGCCCAGCGGTCGGCGGCCTCGTCTTCTGGCATGACGACCGCGTCGGCGCCGACGCGCCGGAGCACGCGGGCGCTGATGCGGGTGCGGGCGCGGGCGATGACCCGCTGGACGCCGAGCTGCTTGAGTGTGACGGTGGCGAGGACGGTCGCTTCGAAGTCGGTGCCGATGCCGATGACCGCCGCGTCGCACTTCTGGACGCCCTTGGATCGGAGGGCGGCCTCGTCTGTGCCGTCCATGGCCAGGGCGAGTGCGGCGTAGTCGGCGATGTGCTCGATGCGGTCTCGGTCGCGGTCGATGGCGATGACATCCTGCCCCGCGTTGGCGAGGTTGCGGACGAGGCGTGTGCCGAACCGTCCCAGACCGATGACGGCGATGGAAGCCATGGGTTCGTCTCCGACCCGCTCAGCCGAGCGAGACCGTTTCGTGAGGGTACGAGTACCGGCCCCCGTGGGCCTTGCCCTGGAGGAGAGCCGCGAAGAGGGCCAGGGCGCCGACGCGCCCGAGGAACATGGTGAAAGTGAGCACGACCTTGCTGGCCGGGGTCAGCTCATCGGTGATGCCCAGCGAGAGGCCCGTTGTTGTGCCGGCGCTGATGCACTCGAAGAAGATCAGCTCGAAGTCGAAAGGTTCGAGGATGCACAGGATCAGGGTGGCGGCGAGGATCAGGGCCAGAAGGCTGAATGCGATCGTGGCGGCCTTCTTCACCAGCGCGTCGGGGATCGCCCGCCCGAACGCCTCGGTATCGCTCCGCTGGCGGAGCGTGGCGATGACCGACAGGGCGAGCAGGGCGACGGCGACGGTCTTGATCCCGCCCGCGGCCGAACCGGGCGAGCCCCCGATCAGCATCAGCACCATCAGCGAGAAGCGGCTGCCGGGCGCCAGCTCCTCCATCGGGACGGTGTTGAACCCGCTGGTCCTGGCCGCGAGGGACATGAAGTGGGCGTCGGCGATGGTCTGGCCGAGCTGCGCGGGTCCGTGGTACGCGATCTGCGCGCCGAAGATCGCCACGAACCCCGCGGCGTAGACGATCAGCGTCGTCGAGATCACCAGCTTGGAATGGAGTGTCAGCCTCGGCGGCTTGTGCCCCTTGCGCCTGGCTCTCTTGCGGGCCGGCGGCCAGACGACGCGCCCGATGTCCTGAAGCACAAAGTAGCCCGTGCTTCCGACAACCACGAGGGTGAGCACGAGGAACTGGGCCTTGATGGCGGTGCGGTAGGGCACCATGCTGTCACCGGTGAGGTCGAACCCGGCGTTGCAGAAGGCGCTGACGGAGTGGAAGAGACTCAGACCGACGCGTTGCAGCGGAGCGATCGCCGAGCCGTCGGCGGAACGCCAGAGGGGATACATCGCCGCGGCAACCGCCAATTCCAGGATGATCGTCGTGATGACGATGAAGCGGATGAACGAGGTGATCTTGTGGGCGGGGTACTGCTCCATCGCGCCCGAGAGGGTGATGTTCTGGCGGAACGAGAGCCTGCCGCCCAAGAGCAGCGCGAGCGTCGAGCCGAAGATGATCAGCCCCAGGCCCCCGAGCTGGATGAAGACGCCGATGATCGTGTGCCCGACGGGTGTGAAGTCGCCCAGCGTCTCGCGGACGGTCAGCCCGGTGACGCAGACCGCGGAGGTCATCGTGAAGAGGGCGTCGA
>SLFH01000237.1 GCA_007124345.1 Phycisphaerales bacterium
ATCAGCGATCGCGACCGATGGAGCGAGGGCGACGCGATCCCCTACCGCCTGCTCCGCGAGCCCTCGGGCAGCCGCGGCTCGATCAAGGCCGAAGGCCGCTGGGAAGACGGCGTCTGGCGCGTCCGCGTCACCCGCACGCTGGAGGCGCCCAACCGCCTCGATAGCCACGACCTTGTACCCGGCTCGGACTACACCGTCCAGTTCGCGGTCCACGCAGGCTCCGTCGGCGCACGCTGGCATCTGGTCTCCGCCCCGATCTCGATGCGCGTCGGCGATGAGGGCAGCGACGGAGGGGCAACCCTCGTCGCCTCCAGAGCCCCGGACGGCACGGATCTGAACGACGCCGAAGGCGTGTGGATCGAGCTCCCCGTCTTCTACCCCGGGCAGGTCGGGGCCGACGAACTCCGCGCCGATCCCGAGCTCGACGCGGCCGTTCGGGCCGTCGCAGCCGACCCAGAAGACGATCAGAAAGTCCGGAGACTGTCGGAGTTGCTGGCCGCGAGGGAGCCTGTGCGCCGATAATCCCGCGTGTCACTCGCCCGCCAGAGCGGCGGACCAACCGGGCAATCTCGCACAGCAAACGGAGCAACCATGACCAACTTCATCCATCGCGGGGCGACCGCCGCCGCATTGGCAATCGCGGCGATCGGGGCCCTGCCCCTCTTGGGCGGCTGCGCCACAAACGACCGCCCCGAACGCGTCGACCCCGAACGACTCTCTGAGCAGCAACGAGCCTTCTGGTCCAACCTCCAGGACCTCTGCGGCAAGGCCTTCGAGGGACGCGTTGTTGAGGACACCACCGGCAACCCCGATTTCACCTTCCGCCCCATGATCATGCATGTCCGCACCTGCGAGGAAGGACGCATCCTGATCCCCTTCCATGTCGCCGAAGACCGCTCGCGAACATGGGTCATCACCCAGACCCGCGGCGGCCTCCGCCTCAAGCACGACCACCGCATGCCCGACGGCTCCGAGGACGAGACCACCCAGTACGGCGGCGACACCCGCGGCCCCGGCGAACCCACCAAGCAGGAGTTCCACGCCGACCGCTTCACCGCCCAGCTCATCCCCGCCGCCAGCACAAACATCTGGACCGTCGAGGTCATCCCCGGCCGGACCTTCGCCTACGCCCTCCGCCGCGAGGGAACCGACAGGCGCTTCCGCGTCGAGTTCGACCTGACGATGCCCGTCGCCGCGCCCCCGGCGCCGTGGGGCCACGACTGACGCCCCCGATCCCCGACCATGAAGAAAGGCCCGGCCTCAAGCGAGGCCGGGCCTTTGTCATTGGCGGAAGACTTCCCGATCGGAACCGGCCCCGGTCAACGCATCTGCTGGCCGGTGCTGATCTCCCGGGTGCCGATGTCCACGCCCCTGAGCCCGCCGCGGGTCCAGACGTAGTGACCGCTCACCTGCGTCGGATCGCTCGAGCGGCGCTGGATCTCCCAAGCCTGATCGGGCACGAACGGGGTGCGGGTCTGGATGGGCGAGGTCGGGTTGGACGGGCGCCAGCCGACGTTCGTCTCGTCGGTTCGGACCACCCGGACCGAGCCGTCGAAGAAGGTCACCGGAAGCCTCGCGTCGGGCATGCGGTGGTACGCATCTTCCTTGCCGAAGTAGCGCTGGGCCTCGTCGAACAGCAGCACCTTGCCGCCCGGGAACGCGACATCGGACATCCTCGTGCCGCCCAGGCGGGCTCGCTGCTGAGGATCGCCTTGGGGCACCATGTAGAAACTCGTGCTCTGCACCGCCTCCTGGCTGATCCGCGGCATCGGCCGCCGGATATTTGCGGACTGGTTGTAGTCGTAGGTCGCCGGAACGAACTGGTAACTGCTCGAGAACGGCCAGCGGTTGTTGATCCCGCCCGGCGTCGGCTGCAGCGGCCCGAAGAACCCTTCAAAGAACAGACGACCGGAGTCCCGCTGCCACTGCAGACGGATCCGGTCCGCCGGGCTCACCACCAGCTTCTCGGGCAGCCTCGACGCGAGGTAGTCCTGGAGCACAAGGTGCGTGTAAAGCACATGCGGAATCCAGTTGGCCGGCAGGGGCAGCACACCCTGGTCGATCCCGGTCCGCTGACGGATGATGTTGACCGCTTGGGCCGCCGCCTGCCCGGTGGGGTTGGCGGCGTTGTTGTTGGCCGCGACCAGGTCCGGATCGATCCGGCCCTGCGTCACATTCGTGAAGTTGGGGATCAGGTCCTGGAAGGTCGAGGTGTACGTGTTCGTCGCCGAGCCGAGCTGGCGCTGGTTGGCCTGATCGATCACGAGACGGGCGATCCGCCTCGCCTCAGACAGCGAGGGGAGCAGGATCCCGATGAGCAGCGCGATGATCGAGATCACCACCAGCAACTCGATCAGCGTAAACGCACGCCCAAGCCCAGAACGGTGGCTTCGCTTGACGCTCGGCCTGAAACGCTTGAAGACATCCATGCAATACCTCGCTTTCAAAGGCCCCCGCATCGAGGCCACGCGCACCCATGCCGCCGACGCAATCCCACCACGAGGCACCCCGGGACACGCGCCCGGGAACGCAACGAGAATTTTTCCAGACGAGTAGCACCCGAAAGGTGCACCGCACGAACGGCGGACTTTCATGAACCCGCGATGAGTATATCGCCGGCTTCAACGCGCGCCAAGCAAAACCGAAACCCTTACAAAATACAACAAGCCCGGCTCCCTTCAAGGGAGCCGGGCTTCGGGGAGTTCATGAGGATGGCGAGCGGGCTGCCCCTGCCTTTAGCGGATCGGCTGGCCCGTGCCGATCTCCGACCCGTTGAAGTCGATGCCGCGGAGGCCACCGCGCGTCCAGCGGTAGTACCCGACCACACGGGCCGGGTCGCTCGGCCGAGGCTGCGCGAGCCAAGGATCGGGGTCGGAATAGTTGAACCTCGTGGGAAGGGCCGTCGTCGGCCTGGTCGGGTCCCAGCCGGGGTTCGACCCTTCGGTCCGCTCGACGCGAACAGAGCCGTCGAACATGGTCACGGGAAGGCGGGCGTCCGGGAAGGCGAAGTAGATGTTCTCCTTGCCGAAGTACCGCTGCTCGGTGTCGTGCAGCAGCACCTTGTTGCTCGGGAAGGCCACATCAGACGCACGCGTATCTCCGAGCCTCGCGTTGTTGGGCGTCGTGTAGGTGTTGAAGTTGTTGCCGCTCTGGCTCACGCGGGGCATCACAGCTCGGACATTGTTGCTCTGGTTGTAGTCGTACGTCGCCGGCACGAACTGGTAGCTGCTCGAGAACGGCCAACGCCACTCGGTACCGGAGGGCTGCAAGGGCGCCCAATAGTTCTCCCAGAACAGCCTCCCGCCGTCCCGCTGCCAGCTCAGCCGAACTGTGTCGGCAGGGCTGACCACAAGACGCTCGGGCAGACGCGCCGCCATGAAGTCCTGCAGCACCAAGTGGCTGTACAGCACATGGGGGATCCAAGCCCCCGGCAGCGGCATCATCGACGAGTCCCCGCCCGTACGGTCACGCATGATCTGCACCGCCTGAGCCGCGGCGAGCTGAACAGGCGCCGCCGTCGCGGGCAGGCTCAGGTCCGGGTCCGTGCGCCCGGTGTTCCGCGTGAAGTTCGGCAGCCGGTCCTGGAAGGTGTTCGAGTAGGTGTTCGAAGCCTGAGCCAACTGACGCTGGTTATTCTGGTCGATCGTCATTCTCGCGATCCGGCGAGCCTCGCCCAGCGAGGGCAGCAGGATCCCGATCAAGAGCGCGATGATCGAAATCACGACCAAGAGCTCGATCAGTGTGAAACCACGCCCGCGGATAATCGTTGCTTCTGTCTTCATCGCATCATCTCCCAGCGAAAAGCGTCATAAACCCACCGCCCGCACGAGAGAAGCGTTCTCCTCGCAGATCCTGACGCGGGTCCGCAAGGTACGGCACCAGATTCAACCATCAGGGAAGGGTCCGTATTCGCACAACCTGGAAACGCCGGTCGACATACCCCTCTGCACGCGGTGAGATCGCGTGCTCGCGACCGTCTCGATCTTCTCTCCGCACCAACTCGCGGGCGGTTGCAACGGACCCCAGAGAATCTTCAAGCAGCAGCGAGACGAGACGCTCGTCCCAACCGCCCGCTCGTTCAGCCACCATGGACTCCTCAATCAGCGCCGCCGAGTCCTCGCCGACTTCCGCCTCCGCGGGTGCGCTTTCCGTGCTTCTGCGTACGCCCATCCCAACGCTTTCCGCGGCAACACCCGAAGCCCGGTCGCGCTGCGGCGCAGCCCGTTCCTCCTCGCCAACCGCCAGCGCCTGCCGGCTCGACGCCTCGGGCGTCACACCGTCCTTCAACAAACTCGGCAGCCGACCGATCCCCACACCGAGCCCGACACCCACCACCAACGCGCACGCCACCATCGCAGCGACAGGCCACAGCGGCGATCGGCGACGCCGACGCCCGATGTGCAACGTCACACCCTCCGCGTCGATCGACGGGGAATCGGCAAGCACGCGGTTGAACCCCCAACCCTCGCCACCGACACGGCCGCTCGGACCCGCAACCGACAAAATCGCCTCCGCCCGGTCTCGCCCGGGCAGCGGACGCGAATCGACCAGACCCATGTGCTGGCGATCGCCGGGGCTGGGAAACGCCACGCCGCATTGGCGGCAGACATAGTCCTTCTGCGTCGCCCCGCCCCCGCACGCGTGGCAGACGCCCAGCAGGTTCGCCAAGCCCGGCGCTCGCCTCGCCGGGGCCCAGAACTGGTGCGTCGTCGGACCCCGCACGATCGTCTCCGGCCCGATCCGTCCCCGCTCGACCCCCCGCCGCAGCTCGGCAAACGAACACCCCGGACGGAACGGCCGCCCCGGATCGCGGACAAACCACGGCCCCATCGCGTTCTGCGTCGCCTGACGCGAGAGCGGATCGAAAGGCCCACCGCACGCCGAGCAGCGGGTCATGTCCCGCGAAACCTCGCCGCAGTACGGACACAGGGCCGACGCGGGGCGCGGCACAGGGCTTGGCCTGGGAGCGCCCGGCTGTCCGGCGCCCCCGTCCCCAGCGGCATTGCCAGCCGCCTGCCCGGCCACTCCCCGCGCTCCGGCGGATCGCTCCGCCTTCGTCCCTTCTGGTTCCGTATCGCTCATCGACTACTTATACGCGGGCGAAGCCGCCCCGGATCGGCCCTCCGGGTTGACCTCAGGCGACCGCGCCCCTTCTGAATAGCACATGCCAGCACGACCCCACGCCGCACTCATCGCCCTCGTCCTCCTCCCCGGCTGCGCTTCCGAACCCGACCCGATGAAGGGCCTGAACAACTCCGAGAAGGTCATCAGCATCCGCGAGCGACCCACCGGCGCAGGCGTCGTCGCACGCGTCGAGGGCGTCGAGCTGACCTGGCAGGACCTCTCGCGCGACTTCGCAGAACTCTCGGGCGGCCGTGTGATCGAAGAGGCCGCGCTCGACCGCCTCCTCCGCCGGCGCCTCGCCGAGGCCGGCCTCACAGTCTCACCCGAAGACATCGACCGCGAGCGAGCACTCCTCATCGACGCCATCCGCGCCGAGTCCGGCGAGGAGATCGCCGGCGAACTCTTCGTCCGCCTCCGCGCCCGCCAGGGCCTCGGTGAGCACCGCTTCAGAGCACTGCTCGAACGCAACGCCATGCTCCGCAAACTCGTCGCCCCCGGCGTCGAGGTCGACCCCGACGAAGTCCAGCGGGCGTACGACATCGTGCACGGCGAACGCCTCCGCATCCGCCTCATCACCGCCCCCACCACCGGCCAGGCCGCGGGCCTGCGCCGCCAGATCCGTGAGGCCGAAGGCAGCAAACGCCTCGCCTTCGCCGAAGCCGCCGCCCGACACTCGTCGCACCCCTCCAGCGACCGGGGCGGGCTCATCTCGACCTTCAGCCTCCGCGATCCGAGCATCCCCTCTTCGCTCCGGACAGCCGCGGCAAACCTCCCCGCGGGCGAGGTCTCCGAGGTCGTCGCCTTCGACAACGCCTTCGCGATCATCTTGATCGAAGAACGCCTCCCCCCCACCGGCGTCGAGTTTTCCGAGGTCGCCGAGCGCTTCTCGCGCGAGGTCCGCATCACCAAGGAACGCCTTGCGATGGAAGATTTCGCCCGGCGCCTGCTCCGCAACGCCGACATCCAGGTGCTCGACCCCGGCGCCCATTGGTCGTGGCGAAACCGCGCCGAAGAACGACGCTGAACCGGCGCCGAAGGCCGCCCTTCAGCCGCCGCCCCGCGTTGACTCCGGCCCGTCCGCCCCGTTTTCCTCTCCCGCCCGGAACTCCATCGCCTCGTTGAGGAACGCGACGATCCGCGACGCGAGTTCGGGGTCTTCCCTGAGGATGTTGATGTGCCCCGCGTTCTCGATGATGTCGAGCACAGAGGGCACGCCCGCCTCTTCGGCCGCAGCGTGCAGCCGCCTCGCGTGGTGCGCGCGAACCGTGCGGTCCCGCCCGCCGTGCACGATCATCACCGGGCGGTCGCCGAAGTTCGCGATCGCCTCCTGCGGGTCGCGCCCGCCCCGGATCAGCAGGCCCCCGATCAGCGGCGCCGCGTCCCCCGCCACCCCACGCCACGACGCGAACCCGTTGATGCCGACCAGGGCTCTGACCGCTTCACGCTCCGCCGCCGCGACGATGCCGAGCGACGAACCGAGGCTGAAGCCGTAGACCGCAAGCCGCTCCGGATCGACGCCCTCGATCTCCGGGGCGTGGTCGATGGCGGCCAGAACATCGAGCAGCAGGAGCTCGCGGTGCAGGCGCTCGCCCGCGTCATCAGACCGGCCGAACGAGCGGTAGTCGAACAGGAACACATGGAACCCGTGGTCGCGCAGGAACGATGAGAGGAAGGTGTGCTCTCCGACATGCCCGGCGTTGCCGTGCACATGGATCACCGTCGGACGGGGCGGATCGCCCGGCGCCCAATCGCGTGCGGGCATGAACCACCCGTGCAGGCGCAGGCCGTCCTCGGTCTGGAAGTAAACATCCTCGACGCCTTGTGGCGTGACAAACTCGCGCTGGTCGGGCCAGTAGAAGAAGGTCGACTCGGGACAGCCGGTCATCCCAGCCGCCCCCAGCGCCAGCACCCCGCCCAGCAGCACCAACGCGAACCGTCTCGAGACTGAGAACGGGCCGCGCCGCCTGGGCCCAGAACCCCGGGTCTCAGCCCGCCCTGCCGTCCGACGCTCGGGCCGATGCTCCGGCTGATGTATCTGCACGCCCATTTCAGGCTCCGATCCGCCCTCCCAGAACCCTACGCGCCCGACCGGCG
>SLFH01000181.1 GCA_007124345.1 Phycisphaerales bacterium
CCCTGATCGTCTTGGCGAAGCGGTACCGGCACAAGGGCGAGCTGCGCACCGGGGAACGCCGGATCCGCATCGAGCGGCGCGGCCTTCTCTACCGCCTCATGCTCGGCACGGGCTTCCGTGTGAGCGAGACGGCCAGCCTGACCGCCTGGGACTTCCGCCTTGCAGGCTCCCCACCCACTGTGACCGTGCGGGCCGCCTACGCCAAGAACCGTCGCGAGGCCGTCCAACCCATCCGTCAGGACCTTGCGCGGCTGCTGAGACCGCTGTTCGAATCGCTGAAGCCAGAGGATCGCGTCTGGCCGTCGATGCCGAGCAACATGGCCCCGGTGGTGCGTGCCGACCTCGAAGCCGCACGCGCCGCCTGGATCGCCGAGGCGAGCGACCCGGCCGAGCGTGAGGCCCGGGAGCGTTCGGACTTCCTGAGCCATGAGGACGCGGAGGGGCGTCGCGTGGACGCCCACGCCTTCCGGCACACCTTCTGCTCGATGCTCGCCCGCTCGAACGCTCCGCTCCGGGTGGTGCAGGAACTCGCCCGCCACTCCGACCCCCGGCTCACGATGAGCACCTATTCGCATGTGCGGCTGGCGGACGCCGCGTCGGCTCTGGACGCCTTGCCCGGCGAATCCGCCCCCGACAACGCCGAGGCCGCCGAGGCGCTGGCGACGGGCACCGACGGCAGAGACCCAAGCCCCGGGCGCGCAACACCGGCGCAACATTCAGAGCGCACTTCGGTGCGTGACGGTGCAGGACTACGCATCATCGGCGAAGGCCCGGCCGAAGAGGCCGATCGCCGGAAACCGCTTGATTCAAAGGGATTTTGCGCTCCGGTGCGTCCCGATGCACGCCGGAGCAGCAAAGCCACCTGGGGGACTCGAACCCCCGACCTGAGCTTTACGAAAGCTCCGCTCTACCAACTGAGCTAAGGTGGCGCGGCCTCAGGGGCGGCCCCGTCGGCTGGGCGGAAGTATGTGCCGCCCGGGGCGGTCTGTCCACCGGCGGCGAGGCCCGTTCGAGCGTGGCTGGCCCCCTTAGACGCGTTCGACCGCCGTGCCGGGCGTCCAGGCCTCCCGTCCGTCGGGCAGACGGACGCGGAGTCAGTCGTCGCGGCTCTCCAAGATCCGCACCTCTCCCCCCGGCGAGAGCGGGCGGTCGAAGGCGGGGGCGTACACCCCCTCGCCCGGCCCCAGCCGGGCGTCCGCACCGGCGGGGGAGACGACCACGCCCTCCTCGGCGCTGTGCAGGATCGACCGTTCCACAAGCAGCAGCGTGATCGACAGCACCGCGACCCCGGCCGAAACACCCAGCAGCACCGGCGGGGGCCTCCGACCGATCACGCCCGCGGCCAGCGCGATCCAGAACAGCGCGTACCCGCCGATGAACCCGGCCAGCAGCAGTTGCCGCGGCACCAGCCCTCGCCACGCGAGCAGGAGGGACCGGCCCCGCTCCCTCGCGTCCGGTCGCAGCTCGACACCCACCGACGCCCTCGCGAACGCCAGCGACTCTCGCACGCGCGAGCTGCGGGGCGCCAGGCGGTCGGCCCGCTTGTACGCCAGCACCGCACGCCCGACATCGCCCGAGAGCATCGCCGCGTTGCCCAGGTTCAGGTGCAGGCGGTGGTTGCGAACGCCCGAGGCCTCGATCGCCCGCTCGTAGAACGCCGCGGCTTCGGCGAATCGCGATCGCGCACCGCGGTCGCCCTCGGCGTGCATCGCGGCGCCTTCTGCAAACGCGGCCTCGGCCCGCTCGATGTACGACGCCGCGTCGGACATCGGGACCGCAAACGCGCCGGCGGAGATCGCCCAGCAGAGCACCGCCGCGATGAGTGTGAGGCGGATGTTCAAGACTCGCCTCCCCGCCGCGAGGTCAGCGTGTCGATGCTCCGCAGAAGTTCCTCGGCTTTTTTGGGGCTCGGCGGCTCGGCGTCCTTTGGCGCGGCGCTGCCCGTGTACCGCTGCGCCTCGCACGCCGCGAGCATGCCCCCGACCTCCGCCCCCAGCGATCGGCCTTCTGCGCCGGGGATCGCCGCGGCGATCAGCCGACGACAGTCGCTCTCGGTCACCGACGCGGGCTCGACCCCGAATCGCATACCGACAAAGACTCGGATCGCCTCGGCCACGCCCTCCGCTCCGGCTCTCCGCTTCATGGAGGCCCGCGCACGCCCCAGCGCCGTCGCCCGCCTGCGCACCGCCTCGCGAGATGGCGAGCGGCTGTAGCGAGCCGCTGCGGCGCCCACAAGCAGCAGCGGGGGACCCCCGATGACCAGCAGCCACGCCAAGGCGGGCAGACGCTCCAGCGGATCAGGCGACTCGTTCACCAGCAATTCGGGGCCCGTGAAGTTCGCGCGGACGCCCCCTTCGCTGTCGATCAGCGGCGAGCGATCCGCGTCCGCCAGCGACACGCCCACCCCGTCGCGAGCCGTGACCTCGCGCGCGCGGCGCACGCGGAGCGGGATCGCCTCGGCCTCTGCTACTCGGTACTCGCCGGCGCGCGGGTCGAAGTACGCGAGCCGCACACCCGGGATCTCTGTAACGCGTTCATCCCTCGGACGCAGCGCGATCGCGTAGGTCCGCGAGCGGGGCGTCGCCGAGTCGAGCGCCCAGCCGTTCTCGGGGACCTTGAAGGCCGATGTAAACCGTTCGTCGATCTTCAGATCGGGCGGCGTGATCCGCGAAGCGGGCTCGCCCGCCTCGATCTTCAGACGCAGACGCACCGGCTCGCCTGCGCCAACCGAGTCGCGATCGGCCGCCGCAGAAACGCTCACCTCGCCCACGAGCCCGTAGAACGAGTCCGGCCTGTCGAGTTCGGGCAGGGGCAGCACTTCCAGCTCAACCGCGTCGGCCGCGCTCGACAGAGGCGTCCGGCCCGCCCCGATCTCCTGGCTCCTGAAGCGAACGGTCAGCGGTCCGAGGCGATAACGCCCCGGCTCTTCGGCGACCAGCAGCCGCTCGACATCCAGCACGAACGCGGACTCGGCGCCGGGTGATTCGATGCGACGAAGGGCCGCGAACCCCGGGCCGTCGAAGAGTTCCAGCCTGTATGTGCGTTCGGCGTCGCGGAGCCAGCGGTCGTCCTCGGGCGTCAGCAGCCGCATGCCCTCGGGGGCAAGCTCGCCCGAAAACCGCGGGCGTTCGGGCGACATCGCGAGGGTCCAGCGCACCAGCAGCCGCACAGGCTCACCAGCGAACACCCTCGACCGTTCGGGCAGGATCTCCAGCCCAAACCCCTCGGGCGTCTTTGGCTCGACCACATCGAGCGTTGTCGGCGGGACGCTCAGGGATCGCCCGGAGACCTCGATCGTCGTCTCGGGAATCCGGAACCTTCCCGCCCGCTCTCCGGCGATCGCGTACACGAACGAAACGCTCGGGAGCTGGCGCTCCACACGGCGCCCGTGCACGATGTCGGAAACTCCGAAGCTGATCCTTCGGTCGCTGTCGAGCAGTTGAAGACCCCGCGGCAGGTTCAAGCGGTGCTGCGGGGCCTCGCTCGTCCCGACGATCTGGACAACAAGCTCGACAGGTTCGCCCACCTGGGCTGTCGCCTCCGAAGCCCCGCGCTCGCCAAGCGAAACGCGCACGCTCGGCGGAACCTGCGCCATCGCGACGCCCGCCGGGATGAGCACGCCGACGACGAGCCAGAGCAAAGCCGGGAGGGTTCGCAGAGTCACCAGTCACGCTCCGCCTGCGCCGGCCGCCCGAGCAGCGATCGCCGTTGATATTCGCGGATGAGGTTCCGGTCGTGGCGTTCCTGTTCGAGGATCGCGTCGGTCACCGGGTCACGGCGCGGCGCTTCGGAGGCAACCTCGCCCGCGTCGCGCATCCTTTCGGCGAGCTCTTGCATCGCTTCGAGGAGGCGCTCGTCAGGCCGCCGCTCGTCGGTCTCGCCCGACGGGTCGCTCGCGGCGAGCATCTGCTCTTCGGCCTCGGTCGGCGGCTCGGGCGTCTGTTCCGCCTGTCTCTGCAGTTCTCTGAGTTCGCGAGCGATCTCCTCCATCTCCTCCGGGTCGCCGACCACGAACCCCGAGTCCATCGCACGCTCCATCGCGTCCTGCATCCGTTCCATCAGCTCCCGCGCACGCTCGACAAACTCCCTCGGATCGATGTCGGGCAGACCGCTCGGCTCGGGCTCTGTCGGCGAAGCGTCGGCAGGCTCGCCGGTCTCCGGCGTGGGCGTTTCCGGTGTCGATGGGTCAGGCCGCGTCTCGGGGCCGAACTCAGGCGGCGCTTCGGGACCCGCTCCGGTTTCCGGCTCCGGCCGGGGTTCAGACTCCTCGCCCGGCCGGGGCGATCGATCCTCAGCCGCTTCGCCGCCCGGACCGGACGGCGGCTGTTCCCATGGCTGCGGCTCAAACGCCGACTCGGCGCCGCCTTCGGCCTGGCGTTGGCCCGACTCGGGCTTGGGGGGCGGCCCGGGCGGAAGCTCGGACGGTCCCTGCTGCGGACGACCGGCGCGATCCTGCTCAGCACCCGGCTCGCCGGGCTGGGGTTGCCCCAGAGCGCCTTCGGGCGGGCCGGATTCGGGCGTGCCCTGCGGCGATCCCTGCGGCTGGTCCATCGGCCCGGCAGGCATCGCGCCGGGGGGCGATTCGACATCGGCCGCGCTCTCGGGCGGCCCCTGCTGGGGCGCTCCCTCGGGCGGGGTTTGCGGCTCGCCCTCGCCTCTTTGGGCCTGGCCGGACGGATCGGGTTGACCCGGCGCCGGTTGGCCTTCCTGCTGGACGCCTTCCTGCTCTGGGCCTTCTTGCTGAGCGCTCTCGGCGGTGGGCTCGGGCGACTGGGGCTCGGGCTGCTCGTCGGGCTGTGCTTCGGGCTCAGGCACGGGCAGGTCGATGCGGTCGTCGAGCGGCTCCTCCTCGGGCTCTTGGGGCCGTCGCTCTTCTCGAGAGCGGCGCTGCTCCTCGGTGCGTCGCGCCTGCTCCTCGGCCGCGAGCTCGTTCAGCTCACGACGAAGCTCGAGCTGCTCGGCCACCAGCCCCTCGGCGCGCCGGACGATCTCGATGTTCTTCAGCGTCCGCTCGTCGGGCGCGAGCCGGTACGACCCTCGGAACGCGCGGGCGCTGTCGCGCAAGAGCCGCATCGCTTCTTCGGGGCTGTCCTTGACCGTTTGGCGAGACCACTCAAAGAGCACGACGCCGAGGTTGTACCTTGCCTTCGCCCGGAGCTCGTCGGAAGCGCCCGCCCGATCGGCGTCACGAAAAAGGTCGGCCGCGAGCGTCCGGTCGCCACGCTCGAGCACCGCGATCCCCCGGTTGTAGATCGCCTGGGCGTTGGAGGGGTCGAGCTCGGCCGCCTGCTGGAACGCGACGGACGCCTCCTCGGGCAGGCCCTGCTTGAACATCAGCTCGCCGCGGTGCATCAGCTCGCCGGTCCGCTGCGCCGTCGCCTGGCCGGCGCAGAGCACCAAGATCGCCGCGACGCCGATGCGCCGGCACGCCCCGGTCTGCACGCCGGCGAACACCGAGCCAGAACTAGTTGCGTCGCGTCGCACCGATCAACCCTTCCAAGACCAGCAGCAGCAGGGCGGCGCCCACAAACCACTGGAACTTCTCTTCGTACTCTACGATCGTCAGGTCCTCGGTCTCCGTCCCCCGCGCCCTCGTCACGATGTCGTTGTAGACCGACGCGAGATTCATCCGGTCGGTCGCGACATGGAAATACGCGCCCCCGGGGGTCGCCCGGGCGATCCGCTCCATCGTCTCCCGCTCAAGGCGTGTGCGCACGACCTCGCCCCGGAAGGTCAGCGGACGCTCGAAACCGGGCTCTCCGACCGGGATCGTCGCGCCCGCGGGGTCGCCCACGCCGATCGTGATGATGCGCACGCCCGCCTCGGCCGCTTCGTGCGCCGCCTCTTCGACGAACGAGTCTTGATCCTCACCGTCGCTGATCAGGATGATGTCGCGGTACCGCCCCTCTGTGCTGTCGAACACCTCAGAGAGCGTCCGCCGGATCGCGTCGCCGATCTTCGTCCCGCCCACCGGTGCGATCTCCGGCGCCAGCCCCTCGACCTCGATATCCACGAACCCGTAGTCCAGCGTCAGGGGCGAGAGCACCACCGGCACGCCCGCGAACGCGACCAGCCCGATCCGGTCGCCCCTCGCCTCGCGCAGCACGCCGCTGATCTGCTCTTTCGCCCACTCCAAACGGCTCGGCAGCAGGTCTCTCGCCAGCATGCTGCGCGAGACATCCACGAGGAAAACCACATCGCGCCCAGTGCGCGTGATCGTCCGCTCGTGCTCGTTCCACTGCGGGCGGGCCAGCGCGATGATGACGCACGCCATCGCGCCCAGCACGAGCACGCCTTTGACGACCGCCCTCGGCGCCCCACCCCCGGCGCTGATCCTCGCCTGCATCGACTTGTCCGCCAAGCGACGAAGCCGCAACGAGCGGACCACCAGCGCACTGGCGAGGATGACCGCGATCACCGGCAGCAGCCACAACGCCGCCAGCCATTGCGGCGAGGCGAAGCGTGCGCCCTCGAACATGGCGTCGAGTCCGATCAAGGCAGCCTCCGGAACAGCGTCCAGCCGATCGCCAGTTCAGCCGAGAGCAGCATCAGCGCCAGGTACGCCCATCGCTGGAAGCGTTCCTCGTACGCCCCGATCTCGCCCGTGTCGATGTCGGTCCGCTCCAGCGTGTCCAGCTCGCGGTAGATCTGGCGCAGCGTCTGGGCGTCCTGGGCGTTCCAGTACCGCCCGCCCGAGAGCTCCGCCATCGCGCGGAGTTGCGGCTCGTCGATGTAGTCGCTGATGCGGATCCGAACGCCCGGTCGATCGCCCGGGATCGTCACCCACCCGCCAGAGCCGCCCACGCCAATGGTGTACAGCTTGATCCCGCGGTCGGCCGACATCTGCGCCGCTTCCATCGGAAGCAGGCGTCCCCGGTTCTGCTCGCCGTCGGTCAGCAGCACGATCACCTTGCTGCGGATCGTGAACTCTGGGGGCAGGCCCACCTCGCCCCGCAAACGGTTGATGCGGTCGATGTCCTGCTCGGCCCGTTCCAGCTTCGCGACCGCCAGGCCCAATGCGTCGCCGATCGCCGTGCCGCCCAAAGGCTCGCGGGGCGGCGCCGGTTCGACCCGCTGCGCCGCCTCGACGACCGCCTCGTGCGAGCGGCTCAAGGGCGCCGTCATCTCCGCAAACCCGGCGAACGACAGCACGCCCACCATGTCGCCCCGACGCCCGACGATACCCGTGTCATCCCCGAGCACGAAGTCGCCCAGCACATCCTTGACGACATCGAACCTCGTCGTGCGCCGACCGCCGAAGTGCATCGGCGCCGTCATGCTCGCAGACCGGTCGATCACCAGCATCACCGCGATGCCCTCGGTCGAGAGCCGCGTCACGCCCAGGTCCTCGCGGGGGCGGGCGAGCGCCACGATCAGGCACGCCGCGGCCCCGAGCCGCAACGCCATCGGCAGCCAGCGGAGCCTCGTGCGCAGCCCCGGGCGAACTGTGCCCAGCAGGTCCAGCGACGAAAAGACCACCGCCGCGCGACGCCGACGCGCCAGCGACCACAGCACCGCGACCGGCAGAAGCGCCAGCAGCCACAGCACACCGGGCTCGGCCATGTGCTCGATCACGCCTTGGCCTCCCCGGGGGCCGCGCCCTCACCGCCCTGCATCTCCATCACGACCATGTCAGACGCCGCCTTGACCCGGCCGAGCACCGCTTCGAGGTCGTCGAGCATCGCGAGCGTGCGCTCGCGCGTTGCCTCTTCGCCCGCGTAGCGCACGCGGTCGATCTCGCGCAGCAGATCGGCCAGCCGGTCCCGGTCCCTCGCCGTGAGCCCGAACCAGCCCGACGAGCGTTTGACCATTTCCTCGTGCTCAAGCCGCGCGGCGCCCGGTTCGAGCCGTTCGCTCACGCAGCGGGCGAACAGATCGCTCGCCTCGTCCCAGACGCCGGGCAGGTTGTCGCTATCGCTCGCTCTCCGCCGCATCCGGTCGATGCGCGAGGGCAGGCGATCCAGCACGCTCCGCGCCGTCCGCCGCGTGATCAGCACCATCGCCAGGATCGCCCCGGCCAGCAGCACCAGCACCCCCGCCAGCAGATACGCCATCGTCCGAACCCACGGGAACGGCGGCGGCGCTTCCCACGCCGACAAGCCCCGAGCCTCGCCGACCTCAAGCTCCGCCCGCTCGCCCCCGTCATCGAGCACCGAGACGACCCGGTACGGGACCGATGCGATCAACAGCGTCTCTTCCGTCCCGTCAGGACCGCGCAGCACGAACGAGAGCGGGGGGGTCGCGTGCTCGCCCGGCAGCGGCGGCTCAAGCGTCAGCGTGCGCTCGATCACGATCCACGCCCCGTCATCGCCCTCATCGAGCCTCGGCGAGCTGCGCGCGGCCCCGATCGCCTCAAGCCCCGCGTCGCGCCACAGCCTCGCCCAGCCGTCCTCCCCGCCCCGCGGCTGGATCTCCAACGCCGCGGGCTCCAGCAGCACCCAACCGGGCCGGACACGAGAGACGATCCGAACCTCCAGGTCGTCGGCCAAGGTCAGTTCGGCCGGGTGCAGGCTCTTGACGATCTCCGCGTCGCCGGAAACCACGCGAGAAGACGAAGGCTCCGCGCCGCTGGGGGCGCCCGATGCAACAGCGGCCAGCCCCGCCATCAAGATCGCGGCCAGCAACAACCTCATCGGCGTGACCTCGCGCGGAAGTGCTTCGACAGCGGGTCGATCGCGGGGGTGTCGGTCGTGATGTCCACCAGCGAGGCGCCGGCGCTCATGAACGCGCTGTCGGTCTCGATCCTCCGCCGACGCCACTCTTCTTTGTACCGCTTGGAGGCCGAGCGTCCGAGGTCCAGCACACGCTGCCTGCCGGTCTCGGCGTCGCGCAGACGGATAAGCCCGACACGGGGAAGCGTCCGCTCCTTCGGATCCTCCACGCGCACGGCCGTCACCTCGTGCCTCCGCGAGAGCCGGTTGAGCGCCGACTTGTACGACTCCGTCGGCGCAAGAAAATCGCTGATCAGGAACACCATCGCCCGGCGCTTGCGCACCGCCCCGAGAAACCGGATCGCCGCGTCGATGTCCGTCCCGCGCCCCGCGGCCTTGTGAAACCGCAGCGCCCGCTCGATCCGCAGCCGGTGCTGGCGGCTCTTGCCCGGCGGGATGTACAGCTCCGCCCGGTCGGAAAACAGCAGCAGCCCCACGCGGTCGTGCGAGCGTCCCGCCGCCGAAGCGAGCAGCGACGCGACCTCCGCCGCCGCCTCGCGCTTGGGCCGCCCCGCTGTGCCGAAACTCTCCGAGGCGCTGATGTCCACCAGCAGCATCACCGTCAGACGCCGCTCCTCGACAAACCGCTTGACAAACGGCGTGCCCGTCCTGGCGGTCACATTCCAGTCGATCGAGCGCACATCGTCGCCCGGCTCGTACGCCCGAACCTCGGCGAACTCCAAACCCTCGCCCTTGAACGCCGAGAGATAGCTCCCCGCGAGCATCTCCTCAACGCGGCGTCTGGGGCGGAAGCGCAGCTGACGCACACGCCCCGCCCCGACCGGGCTCTGGATCTCTTCGCTCACGGCACAGGCACCTTGTCGAGCACGCGACGCACGATATCGTCGGGCAAGACCTCTTCGGCCATCGCCTCGTAACTCACGATCACCCGGTGACGCATCACATCGGGCGCGATCGCCTTCACATCCCCGGGCGTCACAAACGCCCGGCCCTGCATGAACGCGTACGCACGCCCCGCGATCGCCAGCGCGATCGACGCCCGGGGCGACGCACCGAACTCGATGTACCTCTCCAGCTTCTCAAGCCCGAACAGCGACGGCTCACGCGTCGTGCGCACAAGGTCGACGATGTAGTCCCGCACCCGCTCGTCGAGGTGGATCTTGTCAACCACCGTCCGAGCCGCCCCGATCTCCTCGACATCGATCACCGCCTCGACATTCACCGGCGGGCGGCTGGAGGCCATCCGGTCGATGATCTCACGCTCCTCGGTCTTGCTCGGATAATCGATCGTCAGCTTGAGCATGAAGCGGTCGACCTGCGCCTCTGGAAGCTGGTAGGTCCCTTCCTGCTCGATCGGGTTCTGCGTCGCCAGAACCAAGAACGGCTCCTGCAGCGGGTACGTCGTGTCCCCGATCGTCACGCTCCGCTCCTGCATCGCCTCCAGGAGCGCCGACTGCACCTTCGCCGGCGCGCGGTTGATCTCGTCGGCGAGCAGGATGTTCGCGAAGATCGGCCCCTTCCGAGGCGTGAAATCGCCGCTCTTGGGGTCGTAGATCAGCGTCCCGATGAGATCCGCCGGCAGAAGGTCCGGCGTGAACTGGATGCGGTTGAACCTCGCGTGGATCGTCCTCGCCAGCGTGCTGACCGTCAGCGTCTTGGCCAGCCCGGGCACGCCCTCCAGCAGCACATGGCCCCCGGTCAGCATCCCGATCAGCAGGCGCTCGACCATCGGCCGCTGCCCGACGACCACCCGCTCGACCAAATCGAGCAGACGCCGCAACAGCTCGCTGTGCGACGCCACCTCCTGCTCAAGCTCCGCCGAGACGCCCCGCCCGCCCGACACGACCGCCGTTTGATCACCCATCGCTCGGACGCCTCCTGCGCTCGGGTCCCGGAGCTATTGAACACGCACCGCCCGCCCCGGGCCACACGGCCCCGAGCCCAGGCCCGAATCCCGAGCCAGCGAAGCGCAGACGACGCCCGCACGCCCCGTCTATACCGCCAACCGGCCGGAAGTGTTCACTCTTCCGGCCCCGTCCGCGATGGGCCGCCTCACCTGGACGCCTCGTGCATCGCGACATCGATCCAGGCCTCGCTCTTGGCCGCCTCCGCCCGCCTTACAGCCAATCGACCGCTCGCCGTCCGCTGGGCCAGTGGCCACAGCAACGCCGCGGAGACCCGCCGCAGCGGCCCCGGCGACAGCCTGCACAGGACCGCCAGGGGTTCAAACCCGAACTCCTTGATCAACGCGTCCTCCAGCGAAACAAAGGTCTCCGCCCGCCCCGGGTCCCCCTGACGACCCGCACGCCCGTAGAGCTGGCGGTCGACCCGTCGCTCGTCGTTCCGCTCCGTCGCGATCACCACCAGCCCGCCGAGCTTCCGCGTCTGCTCGTCCAGCGTGATGTCCGTCCCGCGTCCGGCCATGTTCGTCGCAACAGTCACCGCCCCGGCACGCCCGGCCTGCGCGACGATCTCCGCCTCTTCGGCCTCGCGCGTCGCGTTCAGGATGCGGCACTCCACGCCCCGTTCCTGCAGATACTTGCCCAACCGCTCCGAATCGCTCACGCTCCGCGAGCCCGCCAACACCGGCGAGCCCTTCTCGTTCAGCTCGGCGACCCTCGCCGCGACAGCCCGGAATTTCGACTCTTCGGTCGAATAGACCTTGTCGCGAGTGTGCTTGCGGATGACGGGTTTGTGCGTCGGGATCCGGACCACCGGCAGGCGATAGTCGCGCCACAGCTCATCAGCGACCTCCCAGACCGTCCCGCTCATCCCGCTCAGACGCCGGTACTGCTGGAAAAACTGCTGGTAGCTGATCCGTGCGCTGGTGCTGCGATCGCCCGAGATCTTCAGCCCCTCTTTGGCCTCGACCGCCTGGTGCACGCCGAGCTGCCACCGCCGCCCGACCAGCAGTCGCCCCGTCGAGCGGTCGACGATCGTCACCTCACCGTCTCGCACGAGATAGTCCCGCCCGAGCAGATAAAGCTCCCTCGCCTTGACCGCAAGCTGCACCAGTTCCTCACGACGCCGGGGCCCGCTCCAGAAGGGGGGCAGCCCCTCGGCCGCCTTCGCCACCTTCTCGCGCCCCGCCGAGGTCAGGCGCACCCTTTTGAGCCGGCGGTCGACCGTGAAGTCCTTGCCCTCGGTCATCAGCGAGGCGATCTGCGCCGCGACCTGGTGCGCCTCTGCCCCCGCCCCCTCAAGCTCGGTGTCGGCGCCGATGATCGCCGGCGTCACCGCCTCGTCGATCAGCACGCTGTCCGCCTCGTCGACGATCGCCGAATACTGCCCGCGCTGCACCACCGCGTCGCGCCAGTGCGGCTCGGCGCTCTCGCCGAACCGGCCCGGCTCAAAGAGTTCGTCCATCAGCAAAGGCCCGAGCCGGGGCTGCACCGGGCCGACCAGCCGGTCGCGCAGAAAGTCGAAGATCGCCTGCTTGTCGGCCATGTAGGTGATGTCGCGCCGGTACGCCTCGGCCCGCTCTTCGGGCTTGCTCTGGTCTGTCAGCACGCCGACCCGCAGCCCCATCAGCGAGTAGGCGGGGCCTGTGGTCTCCGCGTCGCGCCGGGCGAGGTAGTCGTTGACGGTCATCACATGCACGCCACGCCCCAGCCAGCCGTCGATCGTCGCGGGCAGGATCGCCGTGACCGTCTTGCCCTCGCCCGTCGCCAGTTCGGCGCAGCACCCGTCGGCCATGACCAACGCGCCCATCACCTGCTCGGGGTGCAGCAAAAACCCCTGCGTGCGCCGCACCGCCTCGACACAGAGCGCGTACGCCCGGTCGACCGCCGACGCGTCGTCGCGAGAGAGCCTGATCGCGCCGCGAGCCTCGCGCACGCGCTCGAAGAACCCCTCGTCGCCCAAATCCGCGGCCGCTCGCGCATCTTCGAGAATCCTGCCCGCCCTGGCCGCCAGTTTCCTCCCGGCTTTCCGCCGCCCGGCCACGCCCCGCGCCCGCTCGGCGACCGCGTCCAGCCCCTTCAGCGGCAATCGACGCTTCGTGCGCCCGGCGAGCCCGGGCCACAATCGGGCAGAGGGCGAGTTTCCGCGCGACCCGTCGAGCAGCGCGTCGAGTCTCTGTCCCGAAAACCGTTCGGCCAGATCGCTCATACCCCGAACCTGCCGGTGAGATACTGCCTCGCCTTGCGGAGCACCTGCCGCCCGATCGACGCCTCCGGCGCCGAGAACCGCACGCGCACGCGCTGCCCCGGCTGGAGCGTGTCGCGCTCCGCCTCGGGTCGCACGATCACCGTCGCGTAGCGGTAGACCGTCCGCTGGCCTTCGGGGTCGTTGGGGTCCAGCAGGATCTCGCCGCCGTAGCGCGTCGTCAGCGTCGGGTTGCTCACCGTCGCGGCGGCTACCGGCGACATGCTGCTGGCCCGTGCGGGGATCGCATCGAACGCCCTGCCCCGCACGCGGATCGTCGCGGGCACCGTCACGATCTCCTCGTCGGTCCCTCTGAAGACATACGCCCGCTCGCGGTCGCTGATCTCGGCCCTGACGACCAACTCGTCGGCGGTCATCACCATCGCCATCAGCGTGCCGCGCTGGACATACCGCCCCACGAGGTGCTCGCCCGTCCCCGCCCCGCCGAGGGCGACATACTGCCCGTCGATCGGCGAACGCACCGTCAGCCGATCGATGCGGTCGGCCAACTGTGCGACGCGCTCTTGCAGCGTGCGGATCTGGTTCTGCGCCGCCTCCGCCTCCGCCGGCGACTTCTCCGTCGCCTTGGCGAAAGTCAGCCTCGCGCGATCCAGGCGTGCGAGCGTCTGCTCATACTCGGCAACCAGTTCGGCGTTCTGCAGCACGAACACCGGGTCCCCCGCCTCTAGCTCCTGCCCAGAACGCGCCAGGATCTGCGTGATAAACCCGTTCTCGCCAGCCCGCAACGCCGCCCGGTTCACCGGCTCCAGCACACCCGCGGCCGTCGACCCCGAACGCACAGGCACCATCCCGATCAACGCGAACAGCAGCCCGAGGAACACGGCGCACACGCCCACCGCCCGCACCCGACGCCCGACCAGTTTCGGCGAGCTCGCCAGGTGCCCGATCCCCTTGAGCACCGGCCAGACGAACATCACGCTGATCAGCACGACCGCCAGGATGATGCCCAGCGCCGCGTACTGCGACGCGATCAGCAGCACGATGCTCAGCCCGATCAGGATGCGGTAGGGCGGCGCCATCACCCCGTACACGCCCAGCAGCCACGCCTCTTTCCGGTCGCGCACCCGCGGCGCCCGCAGCCCCTTCACGCCGTACGCCAGCCGGTGCAGCAGGTAGCTCCAGAACTCCTTGGCCCTGTGCGCCAGGTTCGGCGAGCCGCTGATGTCGCTGAGGATGTAGTACCCGTCGTAGCGCAGCAGCGGGTTCATGTTGAAAATCAGCGTCGTCACGCCGCTGATCACGATCACATTGAACGCCAGGGCGTGCGTCAGCGTCGCCGGGTCGACCGTCAGCCACACAAACACCGCCACCGACGCGACCACCAGCTCGACCATCATCCCAGCCGCCGAAACCAGCACCCGCCGCCAGACCTCCGGGAACCGCCACGCGCTCGTCGCGTCGCAGTAGGGCAAAGGCAGCACGCCGCCGATCATGATCACGCCGATCTCGGTGCAGCGCCCGCCCATCGCCTTGCAGGCGGTCGCGTGCCCGAGCTCGTGGATCGCCCGGATGAACATGAACAAGACACCCAGCCAGACGAGGTTCGCAGGGTCGAGGAAGTTGTTAAACCCGTCGCCCAGCTTCCGCCAGTTGGACAGAAACGCGAAGAGCGCGCTCCCCACCAAGAGCAGCCACAGCACCAGCCCGAACTTCGAGTACAAGGGCTTGTACAGGTGCTTCGTCCGCTCCAGCCAGCGCTCGGGATTAATCAGCGGCACATTGAAGAAGATGAACTTGCCCGTCCGCTTCTTGAACCGCTCGCTCTTGCTCTGGCGGTGGCGCTCGGCCAGGATCTCTGGCGTCAGCGGGTCGGCGCCCAGCAGCAGCCCGAACTTCTGGAGCTGCGCCAGAAGATCCACGCACTCGCGCTGCGTTGGCGCCGCGTCGCCGAGCTGGGCGCACGCCGCCTCCCACGCCTCGTCGACCGTCCGCGTCCCGTCGAGCATCCCGAGGAAGAAGTACGCCGCCTCCGTCAGCCGGTAGTAGTGGCCCGACGCTGGGTCCTCGACCACATACGCGATCTCGGGCCCGAACTGCTGGCGGATCACCTGCGCGTGCGGGCTCACCTTCGGGCGCTTGTCCGCCACGCGGTGCCAACGCTCGCTGAACGAGGGCTCGGGATCCTGTCTGAGCAGTTCGAACGCCACGCGTCCTCCATGTCCATCTGTGTTCATCCGCGACGGCGAACGCCCCGCAGGGGTGGGGGGCTCACCACCACAGCCGCAGGCGCAGCTCGTCGGCCATCGGCCCGAACAACGCGCCCAGCGCCGTCGTCCGCCCGGCCCTCAGGCGCGCGATCCCCGTCTCGCCCGCCCTCAGCCAGTCCAACGCGTCCCCGCCACGGTCGAGGATCGACGCCTCCACCCGGTACACATTCCCGCCGCGGTCAGGCTCGGCGACCGGGTTGATCCGCACCACCTCGATCCCCACGCGGTCCTCCGGCCTCGCACGGCTGGAGAGCTTCCCCTCCTGCCCGCGGTGCACCATCCCGATGTCCCGCTCGTCCACAAGCAGCACCACCACCCGCTCGCGACCCACGACCTCGAACAAAGGCTGCGAAGGATCGATCACCGCCCCCACATAGTCCTGCAGATCACCGCGGCTCACGGTCCCCGCGATCGGCGACCGGATCTCCGCGCGACGCAGCCGATCCCGCATCAGCGCGATCGACGCCTCAAGCTCCCGGATCTGAAGGTCCGCCGCCTCCGCGTTCACCTCGTCCCGCCCCAGGGTCGCGTCCCGCTGCAAAGCCAAACTCGCCCGCCTCGCCAGCAGCTCGTCGAGCTCCAGGATCACCGGCCCCGTCTCCATCTGCGCGAGCAGATCGCCCTCGGCGACCACATCGCCCGGACGCACCATCACATCCTCAAGCACGCCCGTGAACGGGGGCACGATCGTCCGGGCGACAGAAGACTTCAGCTCCGCGTCCGCCGTCACCCGCTTGGGGATCGGCACGAGCGCCCCGGCCGCAAAGACGATGAAAATCAGCAGACAGATCAGCTTCACGAGGGTGTGCCTCGGGCCGACGATCGTCGAGCCGACCTCCAGCGTGCGGTCCTTCATCACCGCAAGGACACCCCGGTCCGCCAGCCGCCTCGTCCAGAGCGCCGGGCCGACGAATTCGGCGACCAGCCGAAGGAGCGGGATCGCCGCGGGCGGGAATGGGTCGGCCGCCTCGCGCTCCATCGTTACCACGCCGACCAGGTCGCCGTCGACCCGCAACGGCAGGCTGATGATCGACGACGGCCCGTACTTCTGGCTCAGGCGGTCGTGCGCACGGCTGACGCGGCGCTGCTCGGGGTCGGTCGCCGCCTCGGGGGGCTCGGGGTAGAGCACCTCGATGTCCTGCAGGGCACACTCCTCCATGGCGGCCTCGATCGCCTCGGACGCGGGCCCCTTCTTGTCGATGTCCTCCGACCCGCTGATCGCCGCGAGTTTCAAGACCGCCGCGGGGCCTTGGATTAGGCCGATCGAGACCCTGGTGCAGCCGAAGCGGCGCCGGATCTCGTGGCACATGAGCGAGCCCATCGTCCGCGCATCGGCGCCCTGCTGCGAGGCGTCGAGTAGTTCGAGCGTCTCGCGGAGCAGCACACGGTGCTGCGCCTCGCTCATCGCGTGCTGACGCCACAGGAACGCCTCGAAGCGCGCGCCCATCAGCGCCAGGAGCTCGAGCGCGCGCTCGCCGGGCACCGACGCACCCGCGGGCATCACCAGCACGCTGGCGCCCTCGACCCGGCCGTCGGCGATCAGGGGCGACGCCAGCACGCGGTGCACCGGCTCGGCCCCGTAGAGCGCCCCTGGGGTCTCCACCGTCACGGTGTCGACGCGGCCGGCGACCTGCGCGTCGGCCTGGCGGGGCGAGGCGACCACCTCTCCGGCGATCTTCTCAAGACGCTGGAGCGCCGGTCCGCGGAAGAGGTCGGGCAGGTCGCCCGGGGCCCCCGCCTCGGGCCAGCGCACAAAGAGACCGGCCCGGCGTTGAGCCGAGCCGGCCAGAAAAACTCCGCCTGCGACAGCACCCACGAGCTCGGCCTGAGCCCGCACCAGTTCACCGAGGAAGCCCCGGAGTTCGGCGACGCGATCGCTCTGGGGGGCGAGGTTCGCCGGCTGGTGCTCGGCCGCGGGCAGCGCGGCCCCTTGGCTCGTGGATCCGGTGCTCATCGTCGCTGGGCTCTCGATAGGGGGGCCTGCCCGGTCCCCCCCTCGGGACTACTCGATGGATCAGTCGTCGGCCAGACGGGGGCCGCCGGCGCCGCCGCCGGTCCCGGGCTGGGGCTGACGCTGGAGCTGGATCTCGCCGTTGCGCTCCTCGTACTGGCGGATGACCTGCCCGAGGCTGATCGCCAGGCGCTTGGCGCCGACCCAGTTCATGATGACGCGGCTTCCGATCGAGAACAGCAGTGCCTGCTGCCCGTCGGGGCCCTGCATCGGGAGGTTCATCCCGAAGTCCATGACCACCTCGTCGGCGGTGGTGGAGGTCCGAATGGTGTTCGAATAGGTGGAGTGCATCTTGCTTTCGTCGATCCGGAGCTGGATCTGACGCTGCTGCCCCTGCGCACCCTGCTGCTCGCCGCCCTCGGCCATGGTGGTCAACCTTCCTCGAAAAGTGTGCTCTCGCTCGCTCGCCGGGCCCGTGCTTCCGGGCGGTCACCGACGCGACCCCGCCGACCGGCTTGCGCGTCCGGCCAGGGTCCGGCCTGTCTGTCAGACCGGCTCTGCTGCCAAGGAGGATACTCGGCTCGGCCCCGGGGTCCAGCCTTGCGGCCGCGCCCGGGTCTGGTTCTGCCGGTTCCTGTCTCCGTGTCGGCCCGGCCCGCCGGGGCTGGCGGGCGTCCCTCGCGGGCTCGCACACCCCGATTCGACGCCCAGGGCCGCCCGGTTCCCCGTCTGACGATCTGCAAATGCCGGAGGGGGGACTCGAACCCCCACCCTGTCTCCAGGAGCGGATTTTGAATCCGCCGCGTCTGCCATTCCGCCACTCCGGCCAGCCAAGTGCCGGGCTCGGGCCCGGCGAAGGCGGCGAGATCGTACGCGCCGGCCTCTCCCGAGCGAAGGCCTCCTTGCCGGCAACAGCGCTCGATGTGCCACATCCTTTTCGCCCACGCGCGGGGGTGCGGGCTAGACTTTCGGCCATCCCGCCCCCGGCTCAGGCCGAAGGCGCGGACGCACACTCCGTCACCCCCGTCCTCCGATCCCGGGAGAACCTCCGCGATGTCCGATCCGGCGACCAAAGAAACGACCAACTCCATCCGCGTCGAGGACGCCGGCCCCAGCCGCAAGAGGCTGGTCATCGAGATCCCGGCCGAGGCGGTCGACGAGAAGCTCGACGAGTCGATCCTGACGCTCGCCTCCGAGGCGGAGCTCCCGGGCTTCCGCAAGGGCCGCGCCCCGCGAGCCCTCGTGCAGAAGCGGTTCGGCGAGGCGGTCCGCAACGAGGCCAAGAACGCCCTGGTCGCCAGCGCCTACCAGGAAGCCGTCGAGGAGCACAAGCTCAAGGTCGTCGGCGACCCGATCAGCGACGAGCTGCCCGACCTCGTGCTCGAGCCGGGCAAGCCCCTGAGCGTCAGCATCGACATCGAGGTCGCGCCCGAGTTCACCGTGCCCGAGATCGAGGGCATCGAGATCCTCAAGCCCGAGTTCGAGGTTTCCGACGCGATGGTCGCCACCGAGGTCGAGAAGATCTGCATCAACGAGGGCGACCTCGAAGAACGCGAGACACCCGAGCCCGGCGACTATCTCACCGGCCACGGCATCATGCGAGGCACGCCCGCCGGCGCCTCCGAAGAGAAAGAGTTCTACAACATCCCCGGCGCCGTCGTCCAGGTCCCGCCCCCCGACAAGGAGGGCAAGGGCATGGTCCTCGGCGTCATGGTCGAAGACTTCGCCAAGCAGCTCGGCCTGCCCAAGCCCGGCGAGACCGTCACCATCAAGGTCAAGGGCCCCGACAACCACGAGGTCGAGGACATCCGCGGCGCCGACCTCACCGTCACCTTCGAAGTCGACCGCGTCGACCGCATCATCCCCGCCGAGCTGAACACGGTCGTCGACCGGTACGGCTTCCAGTTCGCCGACGAGCTCCGAGAGACCGTCCGCACCCGCCTCAAGCAGCGAGCCATCATCCGCCAGCAGGTCGCGATGCGACAGCAGATCGCCGACTACCTCGTCGAGCACACAGAGGTCGAGCTGCCCGAGCGACTCACCGCCGGCCAGGCCGCACGCACGCTCGACCGGCGCCGCATGGAGCTCGCTTACCGCGGCGTGCCCGAGAACGAGATCGAGGAGCACATCGCCGAGCTCCGCGCCGCCTCTGACAAGAGCGCCGTCCGCGAGCTGAAGCTCTTCTTCGTCCTCAACCAGATCGCCGACGACCTGGATGTCACGGTGACCGAGGGCGAGATGAACGGGCGCATCGCTCAGCTCGCCTCCGAGCAGGGCGTCCGCCCCGAGAAGCTCCGCCAGGAACTGATCCGTCGCAACCGCGTCGGCCAGATCTTCAGCCAGATCCGCGAGCACAAGGCGATGGACGAACTGGTCAAGAAGGCCAAGGTCACCGACATCTCCGCCGACGAGTTCGCCGAGAAGATGAAGGCCAAGCAGAAGGACGCCTGACCCCGGCGACCGGACAGCACAAACCAAAGGCCCGCTCGAAGGAGCGGGTCTTTTTCATTCAGTGTTTGTTGTCGTGCTCGGGCGAGTGTTTGCACCAGCCTCGGCGCTCAGGCCTGGCGAGTTCTTTCGAGAACCATGGGCGAGACCTCGCTCAGGGCGCCGCAGCCGGGGCAGATGACCCCGTACGCGCCGGCCCGCTCGCCCGCGAGACTGTCGCCGCAGGAATGGCAGACCGCCTTGTCGAAGGGCGCCCCGATCTTGCTGACCACGACCGCGACGGCGGTGATGGCCACGCCGACGACCGCTGCCGTCGGCAGCGTCGCGATCGAGATCACGCTGAACGCGGCGACACCCACCCCGATCAGCACCCCGAACGCTTTGAGTCTGGCTTTGGCGAGCAAACGCAAGCTGAACCTCCGGACAGACGCCTCGGCAAGTCGATCAGGGCGTCGAGGCGGGACGCCCTAGGCACAACACTATCGGCCACGACTGTGCTTCGCCATCACGCCCGGGGCGCATCGGCATGATTCGCGGATATGCCGCCGAGTATGCGTCAATCTAGTGTGTTTTACATCCGCGATCAGTCCAGCGGGCGGTAGAGGTCGATGACCTCTCGGACCTTGTCGGGGGCTGGGATCGAGGCGATCTGGATCTCGATGCCCTCCTGCCCGGCGCTGGCGATGCCGATCGTGCCGACCCGCCAGATCCGCTCCCAGAAGCTCTGGCTGATTGTGATGTTGCGGATGTTGTCGTGCAGCACCTCGCTGGTCGCCTTTGAGAAGAGGCCGCGGCGCTGGATCGTCCGCTTGTTGGTGACCCGCAGCGATTCGCCGAGTGTGCGGATGCGCCAGGCGATCAGGGAGATCCCCGCGATCAGGATCACCAGGACCGAGGGCACCCAGAGCCAATGTCCAGCCTGCCCGCCACGCGACATCAGCCCGAAGTACACCGAGCCGACGCCCCCCGCCAGGAGGAGCAGCCAGAAGAGGAGGAACATCATCGGGCGTGCGCGGAACATCGCGGGGCGGAGGAAGAGGACCTGCTGCTCAGGCCCGTTGTCGGGGGGGTAGCCCGCCTCGGCCGCGCGGTCGTGTTCCGCCGACACGCCCTCGCCCCGTTTGGCCTCGTAGATCCGTTCGTGCTTGCCTTTGACTTCCCGTTCGAGCATGCGCGTTCTCCGCCTGATGGTATCGGACGAAGAGCCTACTCACATCGGGAGGCCTGCGGAAGGCCCGCTCGGGGAGCGACGCCGGACCCCGGGGGGCCGCGGCTTGCTCTATAGTCGCTGCCGCAAATGCGAATCGTTCTCGTCAACTGGAGCCGGATCTGGCACGGCGCTTCCGTCGGCGGGGGTGTCAACGGGTACGCCCAGTCGCTCGCCCTCGCGCTGCGCGACTTGGGGCACGAGGTCGTCAGCCTCTGCGCCGGGACCGCCTACAGGAAGGACGCGCGGGGCGGGGCCTGCCACATCCGGCGCCACCCCGACTGGCTGCGGATCCCCGTCTACGAGGTCTTCAACTCGCCGGTGCGTGCGCCCAGCCACCTGCAGTTCGACGACCCCGAAGGCGAGATCGCCCACCCCGAGCTCGAACGCCAAGTGGGCGACCTGTTCGCGTGGCTGCGCCCCGATGTCGTCCACTTCCAGAACATCGAGGGACTGACCGCCGGCTGCATCTATGCCGCCAAGCGGGCGGGGGCGAGTGTGCTCTACAGCCTGCACAACTACCACACGATCTGCCCGCAGGTCTACCTGATGCAGGGTCGTGTGCTGCCCTGCCGCGACTTCGACAACGGGCACAACTGCGTCAACTGCCCGAGGAAGTTTGACCCGCCGGGCAAGCCCGAAGAGAACAAGCCCAAGCGGCCGGGCGGCCCGCAGCGCCCAGAGCCCCTGCCCGGCGTGGTGGTCGAAAGCGCCGGGGCGGTCGATCGTGAGATGGTGCTGGCGGTGCCCGATCGGCGTGGGGCGACCCTGCGGATCCTCGGCCAGGACCCGGGCGAACCAACGCCGCCCGTTCCCCTCGACAACACGCCGACCCCCGAGCCAAAGAGCGACCGCTCGGCCAACGCCTACGCGAGGCGCAGGGCCGCGATGATCGACGCCCTGAACTCGTGCGATCGCGTCCTGGCGGTCTCACGCTTCGTCGCCGAGAAGTTCTGCGCGATGGGGGTCGAACGGGAGCGCGTGCAGACGCTCACGATCGGCACCCGCATGGCCGAACTGGCGGCCCAGTGCCCCGGAGCGGTCCGCCCGCCCCTGTCCCGAAACCAGCGCCACGACGGCGGGCTGCTCAAGCTCCTCTTCCTCGGCTTCCACAATCCCTACAAGGGCCTGCCCCTGCTCGCCGACGCGATCGAATCGCTCGGACCCGAGACGCTCGAACGGATCCACCTCTGCGTCCACGCGGCGGGGGCCAAGTCGATCGAGACCCGATTCCGGCGCATCGAGTCCCGCCTCGGCCGCCTGACCTACAGCGGCGCCTACCAGTACGAGGATGTGCCCTGGATCATCGGCGGGGTCGATGTCGGCGTCGTGCCCTCGGTCTGGTGGGACAACGGGCCGCAGACGGTCATGGAGATGCTCGCCTGCGGCGTTCCGGTGCTGGGGGCCGAGC
The DNA here is from genome assembly GCA_007124345.1 of Phycisphaerales bacterium. Classification (GTDB taxonomy): domain Bacteria; phylum Planctomycetota; class Phycisphaerae; order Phycisphaerales; family UBA1924; genus SLFH01. The sequence continues at coordinate 22,064 of SLFH01000181.1, forward strand.
TCGGTGGCATCCCCGACTTCATCGAGGACGGGGTGAACGGCCTGCTCTTCAGGGGCGCCGACGCGCCGGGCCTGGCGGACAAGATCCGCACACTCGTCGAGGATCCCGGGCTGGTCGAGACCCTCCGGGCCGGCGTGCGGCCGCCCAAGTCGATGTCCGAGCATGTGGGCGAGATCGTCTCGCTCTACGGGGCCGTCGCGGGCGG
>SLFH01000322.1 GCA_007124345.1 Phycisphaerales bacterium
CCCTTGACCATGCTCTCGTAGATCTTCGTCCGGCCCTCGACATCGTCGCTCTTGACCGTCAGAAGTTCCTGAAGGATGTACGCGGCGCCGTACGCCTCGAGCGCCCAGACCTCCATCTCGCCGAAGCGCTGCCCGCCCGTCCGCGCCTTGCCGCCCAGAGGCTGCTGGGTGATGAGGCTGTAGGGCCCCGTGGCGCGGGCGTGGATCTTGTCGTCCACCAAGTGGTGCAGCTTCAGCATGTACATGTAGCCCACGCTGGTCCGCTGGTGGAACGGCTCGCCCGTGCGTCCGTCGTAGAGCTGGATCTTCGCGGTCGGGGGCATCTCCGCCAGAAGCTCGCGCCAGTGCGGCGCCTCGCCCTTGGCCTCGCACTCGGCGCGACGCGTGCGCACATACTCGTTCGCCTCGGCGATCGCGGCGTGGATCTCAGTCTCCGTCGCGCCGTCGAACACCGGCGTCACCGCCTGGAAGCCCAGGACCTGCGCCGCCCACCCGAGGTGCAGCTCGAGGATCTGCCCGACGTTCATGCGGCTGGGCACGCCCAGCGGGTTGAGCAGGATCTCGACCGGCGTGCCGTCGTCCATGAACGGCATGTCCTCCTCGGGCACGATGCGTGCGATGACGCCCTTGTTCCCGTGGCGCCCGGCCATTTTGTCGCCCACCGAGAGGTGGCGCTTGGTGGCCAGGTAGACCTTGACCATCTCGAGCACGCCCGAGGGCAGCTCGTCGCCGCGCTTCATGTGCGCGACACGACGCTGCTTCTCCTTCTCAATCGCTTCGAGCCTGGGCCAGTACGCGGCGAAGACCTGCTCGGCCCCGACCCGGGTCTCCTTGGAGCCCTTGACCCACTTGAGGTCGAAGGTGCGGATCTGCTCGAGGATGACCTCGTTGATGTCGCTGGCGCCCACCTTCTGGCGGGTCATCGGGTCGACCATCTCCGAGCCGATCTGCTCGTTGATCGAGGCGACCATCTCGCGGAACAGGTCGATGGCCTTCTGGTCCATCTCAAGCTGGTACTGCTCGATCTGCTTGTCGAGCTCTTTCTTCTGCGCTTCGGTGAGGTGGCCGCGGCGGGAGAACTTCCTCGCCCCGATCACCACGCCCTCGACGCCCGCGGGGACCTCCAGCGAGTCGTTCTTCACATCCTCGCCCGCTCGCCCGAAGATCGCGTGCAGCAGCTTCTCCTCGGGCGTCAGCTCGGTCTTGCTCTTGGGGCTGACCTTGCCGACGAGGATGTCGCCCGGGCCCACGCGGGCGCCGATGCGGATGATCCCGTTGTCGTCGAGGTTGCGGAGCATCTTCTCCGAGACATTCGGGATGTCGCGGGTGAACTCCTCGCGCCCGAGCTTGGTCTCGCGGATCTCCACATCGAAGGCGTCGATGTGGATCGAGGTGAAGACATCGTCCTTGACCAGCCGCTCGCTGATGACGATCGCGTCCTCGAAGTTGTAACCGTCGAAGGTGTTGAACGCGACGAGCACGTTCTTGCCGATCGCCAGTTCCCCGTCCTTCGTTGCGGCGCCGTCGGCGATCACATCGCCCGTTTCGACCTCGTCGCCGGGGCGGACCACCGGCTTCTGGTTCATGCAGGTCCGCTCGTTGAGGCCGACGAACTTGCGAAGCACATACTCATCGGCGTTGTCGATGATGATGCGCTCCGCGTCGACGAAGGTGATCGTCCCTCCGCGACGGGCGCGGACCACCATGCCCGAGTTCACGCCGACGGGAAGCTCCATCCCCGTCGCGATGCTGGGCGGGTCGACCTTGATCAGCGGCACCGCCTGGCGCTGCATGTTCGAGCCCATCAGGGCGCGGTTGGCGTCGTCGTGCTCAAGGAAGGGGATCAACGCCGCCGACACGCCCACGATCTGCTTGGGCGAGATGTCGACATACTTCACCTCGCGCGAGTTGACCTCGGTCAGCTCGCCCGAGACGCGGGCGAGGATCATGCCCTCTTTCAGATCGCCCTTCATGTCCAATGAGTCGGCGGGGGCGAGGACTTCCTGCATTTCCTCGTCGGCGCGGAGGTGGACCACCTCGCCGGTGAGCTTGCCCTTGGAGGCGAGCCGGTAGGGCGTGCGCAGGAACCCGTACTCGTCGATCGACGAGAAGATGCCCATGCGGCTGATGAGGCCGATGTTGGTGCCCTCGGGCGTCTCGATCGGGCAGATGCGCCCGTAGTGGGAGATGTGGACATCTCGCACCTCGAAGCCCGCACGCTTGCGGTTCAGCCCGCCCGGGCCCAGGGCCGAGAGGCACCGCTCGTGCACCAGCGTGCTCAGCGGGTTGGTCTGGTCGACCACCTGGCTCAGCTCGCTCCGACCGAAGAAAAAGTCGATCGCAGAGCTGACGCTCTTGGAGTTGACCAGGTCGGCGATCTTGGTGATCTCGTCGGGCTCCTTGACGCTCATCCGCTCCTGCACGGTGCGCTTGAGCTTCAGGAAACCCTTGCGCAGCTCGTCGACCGCCAGCTCGTCGAGCGTGCGGAGGCGACGGTTGCCCAGGTGGTCGATGTCGTCGATCTGCGCGACCGAACGACCCGTCTCGGGGTCGACGCGGTTGGAGCGCAGGTCCAGCACGTACCGGATGACCTCAAGGAAGTCGCCGGCGGTGATGAACATCAGGTCCTCGGGCGTCTGCGTCCCGAACTTGCGGTTGATGCGGAACCGGCCCACACGCCCCAGGCGGTAGCGGTTCTCGTCGTAGAACTTCTCGCGGAAGAGCATCTCCGCCTTCTCGACCTGCGGCGGGTTGCCCGGACGCAGCTTCGAGTACACCTTCAGCAGCGCCCACTCGTAATCGTGGTCGACCTCGAAGCCCTCGCGGCGCTCCTCGGCGATCGTGTTGAGGATCAACGAGTCCTGCGGGTTCTGCACCACGCGGACGGTCTTGAGCGAGCTCTCGGCGATCGCCGCGGCCCCCTCCTCGCCGATCTGACGACCGACATGGATCAACTCTTCGCCGCTCTCGGTGTCGATGATCGTCGAGGCGGCGTAGTGCTCAGGACGCACCTTCGAGGCCGGGATCTCGTTGATCTCGTAGAACACGCCGAGGATCGCGTCGGTCGTCGCTGCGGGGGCGGCGTGCGCCGCAGCCGCCTTGATCACCTCGGGCGTCGGCTCCTCGCCGGCCGGGGTGTGCTCGCCGATATACGCGTCTTTCTCAGAGAGGAACGCGAGGCAGCGCAGGAAGGTCGACGCCGCCAGCTTGGCGGACTGATCGATCCGCATCGCCAGGGCATCTTTCTTGTTGACCTCCATCTCGATCCACGACCCCCGCTCGGGGATAATGCGGGCCGAGTGCAGCGGGCGGTCGCCCTCGCTGGAGACGATCGAGAAGTCCACGCCGGGCGAGCGGTGGAGCTGGCTGACGATCACGCGCTCGGCGCCGTTCACGATGAACTCGCCGCCGCCGATCATCACCGGGAACTCGCCCAGATAGACTTCTTCTTCGGGGAGGTCGGGGTGGTTTTCCCGGCGCAGTCGGAGGCCCACGCGGAACGGGTGCGCGAAGGTGAGCCTGAGCTCACGGCACTCGTCGGGCGTGTAGCGGGGCTCCTCCAGGTCGTAGTGGAGGTACTCCAGCTGCATCTTCCCGTCGTAGCTCTCGATCGGGAAAATCTCATGCATCAAGGATTCGAGACCGATGTTCCGGTCTCGTTCCTTGGGGCCCTTGCCCATCTGGAGGAACCGCTCGTACGACTCGGCCTGGACCCGGGTCAAATCCGGGACATCCAGTGCGTCGCCGCGCTTGGTGAAATCTCGAAGGACGCGCTTGCGCATGGTGGTCGCTGGCATCGGCTCCCTCACGCTCGATGAAAACGCACGACAACGGACCGACCGCCCCCTGGTGGGCGTTCGCCGTCGTCGTGGTTCACTTGGTGTGTTTCTGTACTGCCGTCACCCGTCTTGTCGCCGAACCTTGTAGGGTAACCGCCCGACTTCGTACCGTCAAGTGCCCCCGGCCCGAGCCCGGAGGGAAAGCGGCGGCGACCGTTTCCGGCCGCCCCCGCGGATGGATCGTTCCACAGAAGACCCAATCAAATCGCTTACTTGAGCTCGACCTCGGCCCCGACTTCCTCGAACTTCTTCTTGAGAGCCTCGGCCTCTTCCTTCGACAGGCCTTCCTTGATCTTGCTCGGCACGCCGTCGACCAGGTCCTTGGCCTCCTTCAGGCCCAGGCCCGTCGCCTCGCGCACGACCTTGATCACCTTGATCTTCTCGCCCTGGGTCTTCAGGACCACATCGAACTCGGTCTGCTCCTCGACCGCGGCGGCGCCGCCCGCGTCGGCAGCGGCGGCCATCATGACACCGCCGCCCGCGGCGGCCTCGATGCCGTAGGTGTCCTTCATGTAGTCACCCAGCTCGACGGCCTCCTTGAGGGTCAGGCCCGCCAGCTCGTCGCCGAGTTTGCTGATCTTTTCGCTGAAAGTCTTTGTCGCTTCGTCGGACATGGTTCGTTCTCCAAACGCTGTGCCCACGCCCGAAAGCGGAGGCGGACTCGTTCTCCCGAGAGGGGCCGAACCATTCGGCTCTTTCACCCCCCGACGCGCTGGGCGCCGGTTGTATCAGGGGCCAGTCGGCAGACACGGGTTGCTCGTGTGTGCTCCGAGGCCGGCCTCAGCCGACCTTGGCGATTGCTTCGCCCTTCTCCAGCTTGTCCTCGATCGCCTTGACGATGCCGGCGAGCGACGCGCCCGGGCCCTTGACCGAAGCCATCAGCTTGCGGGCCGGGCCGAGGATCAACGCCACGTCCTGGGCGATCGCCTCGTCGCGGGTCGGGAACTTGCTCAGACGCTCGACGCCGTCCTTGCCCTCGAAGAGCTCGCCGTCGAGCACCGCGCCCTTGAGCTCAAGGTCGGGGAACTCCTTGACGAGTTCGACGATCTCGCGGGCGACCTCGACAACGGTCTCGCCGCCGTAGGCCAGCGCGCTCGCCCCGGACAGAACCGGCGACAGCGCGTCGAGTGAGGACTCGCGGAAGGCCTGCTTGGCCAGCGCGTTGCGCACGATCGTGATGCGGATGTCCTTCTTCGCCAGACCGGCCCGGATCCGGTTCGTGTCGTTGGCGTCGATTCCCCGCAGCCCGATCACCATGACATCCTCGCGCCCGCCGAGGCGGTCGAGGTACTCACGCATCATGATTTCTTTCACCGGTTTGGACATCGGTCCGCTCCTGCTTTCTTGCTCTTAAACCGGCTCAGGCGACGACGGCCTCGGCGTGCTTGACCTGAACGCCCGGCGTCATCGTCCCGCTGACGGAGATCTTCTTGATGTACACGCCCTTCGCGGTGCTCGGGCGGGCCTTCTCGATCGTCGACACAAAGTGCTTGTAGTTCTCCTCGAGGTCCTCAGAGGGGAACGACATCTTGCCCAGGATCGCGTGGACATTGCCGCCGTTGTCGGTCCGGTACTCGACCTTGCCGGCCGCGTACTCCTTCACGGCGCCCTGCACGTCCTTGGTGACCGTCCCCGCCTTGGGCGAGGGCATCAGACCGCGCGGGCCGAGCACCTTGCCGAGCTTGGAGATCACACGCATCATCTCGGGCGAGGCGACGGCGACATCGAAGTCCATCCACCCCTTCTCGATCTTGCTGACCAGGTCCTCCCCGCCCGCCTCGATCGCCCCGGCCTCCTTGGCCGCGCCGATCTGGTCGTCCGAGCAGAACGCCACCACCCGCTTGCTCTTGCCGATGCCCTTGGGCAGGCTCACCGAGCCTCGGATGATCTGGTCCGCCTGCTTCGGGTCCACCCCAAGGTGCATGCAGATCTCGACCGTCTGGTCGAACTTGGGCGCCTTGAACTTCTTGAGCAACTCGAACGCCTTGCGCGGCTCGACCGCCTCATCCGTCCAGAGCGCCAGGTTGTCTTTCCGCTTGCGTGAAACGCGTGCCATCGGTTAGCCCTCCACCGTCACGCCCATCGAGCGTGCCGTCCCCTCGATCACACGCATCGCAGACTCGACCGAACTCGAGTTCAGGTCGGCCATCTTCTCTTCTGCGATCTTGCGGACCTGGTCCTGCGTGATCTTGCCGACCTTGTTCTTGTTCGGCTCGCCCGAGCCCTTGTCCACGCCCGCGGCCTCCTTGATGAGCACCGAGGCCGGCGACGACTTCACCTCGAACTCGAACGAGCGGTCGGAATAGGCCCGCACGATGCAGCCTACGACCTTCCCGTTCAGGCTCCCAGTCGCCGCGTTGAACTGCTGGATGAACTGCCCGGGGTTGACACCCTTGGCGCCCAGAACAGGACCCAGAGGGGGCGCAGGCGTCGCCTGCCCGCCCGGGGCCATGATTTTGAATTCGTGTACGAGCTCGCGCTTCGCCATCTGACTCCACCTCCCACCGGCCCCGGACGATCCCGGCGATGGCCGCAGGCTGACGAACACGCCCGTGGCAGGTCTCGGTGGTGCAACCGGTTCTTGTGAGTAGCTCCGGAAGGATCCCGGAGCAGGGCCGGGATACTAGGCCGCCCCAATCCCCCGGACAATCAACACCCCGCTGGAGCCCAAGAGAGCCTCAGCCGGACCCGACACCCCACCACGATCCGGGGTCTGCCAAACGCCCGAACAACCCGACCCGCACGCCCCGCTCCACCGCCCGCTCGACCACATCGCCTCGCCCGGGCACATGCTGGACGATCACCGCTGCGGCTACCCACATCAGGGGGCTCTCTTCCCGGTTCGCCGCCGACATCGTCGAACTCACCGCCCGACGCATGGCCCGCTGCACCGCCTCGCCCCGCAGGTTCAGCGGACGCTCGGCCAGCTCCGGCTTGGCCTGGTAGATCTTCGCCAGCTCGAGCATCCCCTTCCGGGTGTGCCCGTTCAGGATCACCGCGATCGCCGTCGCCCGGGCCAGATCCGGCTCGGCCTCGGCGTCGAGCCCAGAAAGATCCATCGGGCCGACCGAGGGGACAAACCCCGCCAGCATCGCATCGAGCACCGAGACCGGCTCTTCCGGCTCGACCGGCTCGGGGCGTGTCGTCAGCATGGGGTCGACCTGGGCCGCAAACCCGCCCCTGCGGATGGTCGGATAGCCGTAGTCGTACCGCCCCGTCGAGATGATCCTGCCCTCGTACCCGTACACGACGCCCGGGCTGAGGAAATCGCCGCGCTCGTGAATCCGCGCCTCACGCGGCGTGTCCATCTCCTCCATCACCAGGGTGTGCACCCGGCTGCCCTCG
>SLFH01000052.1 GCA_007124345.1 Phycisphaerales bacterium
GTGCGGCATCGGGCGTGACGGCATAGAAGAGGCTCTCTCGCATGGGATCGTTGAAGAAGTGGCAGATCGCCGTGCTCGCCCTCGCACCGATTGTGCTCGGGGTGTCGATCTTCTTCTCCCTCGGCAGAGGGCAGGTGAGGACCGCCGACTCTGTCGTGCTCGTCGATCTGATGTCGGGCGACCGGTTCATCTTCTCGACCGCGGGACGGCGCACGATCGCGATCCCCGCCGAGCACCCCGACACGGGCGAGCAGACGCTCGTCCCCGTCAGCCAGAACGACAACGGCGTCTGGCACGCCGACCGCCGCTTCATCGGCACGCTCCGCGACCACGCCCGCACGCAGGAAGAGATGCGTCGACAGCTGCGTTCCGCTGGGCGGACCCCGCCGGAGAAAGACAATCTGGAAACCCTGTACGAGAGGCTCCGCAACAGCGAAGTCATCGATCTGGAGTCGGCGAGGATCAGGGTGACGGAAACCGCTCCGAGAAGAGTTCGCTGATCGCGCCAAGTGACACCGAAACACACCGCCGAATCCGGTGAGGAACGACCGAATGAAACGCAAGCCCGCCAGTGACCGTGGCTTCACGCTCATCGAGCTCTTGGTTGTCATCGCGATTATCGCGCTGCTGATCGGCATCCTGCTTCCGGCGCTGGGCAGCGCGCGGAACATCGCGCGCGACCTGGTCTGCAAGACAAGACAGAAGACGCTGATCGACGCCCAGTCGCAGTACATGCTCGCCAACCAAGACTGGTACGCGGGCCGCAACACGACGGGGCTCGTCGCCCCGGTCGAGATGGCCCTCTCCATCCTGCAGGGCGAAGCGGCGCCAACCTTCCCGACCAGCACCTTCGACTGGATCAGCCCCGTTCTCGGCGATTCGCTGAACTTCTCCCCCAACCGAGCCAGACGCACAGCGCAGATCTTCAACGGCTTCGCCGACCCCGCCGCTTACAACTTCAACGACCTCCTCTTCGGCAGCTCGACCGACCGCTCGGACTTCCAGGCGATCATCGAGGACGAGGGCTTCCGCCAGATCAGCTACCTCTCACCCGCCTCGTTCCACTATTACTCCAACGACCTCACAGGCCAGGAACTCGGCGCAAGGCGAGTCCGCCGGCGTTCGAGCTTCGGCGTTTTCGAGGTCGCGCCGGTCCGGTTCACCGTCCGCGGCGAGTTTGTGACACCCAGACGCTTCCGACCCAGGATCGACCTCATCGGTGTCCAGACCTCCGGCAAGATCCTCGCGCATTGCGGCACGCGTTACTACGAGCCCAGCCAGCGCGTGCTCGACTTCGATGTCAGCCCGACCCCCGGCTTCTTCGGTTCATTCACCTCGTCCTCTCCCTCGTTCCACCGGTCGACGGAGTTCGGCCGTGAGCACGCTCCCGGCGCCGACATGACCAATGTCGACCTGACCTTCCGCCACCCCAACCAGCGCATCAACACCGGCCGCTTCGACGGCTCGGTCAGCAGCATGACCTCCAGAGAAGCATGGAGCGACGCGGCGCCGTGGTTCCCCGGCGGATCCGTCCGCGTCAGCGGCGGCACCCCCACACCAGAGGTGGCTGAGCGATACAGCGTCGGCGATGTGCTCCCCTGACCTTGACTCCGCTCGGACTCAAGACCCGCAGCTCTCCCAACGCCGGCCCACGCCGGCGTTTTTCTTCGCCCTATCCTCGCTCCATGACCACCCCCGCCGACCCCGTCCTCGCCCGCCTCGCTGCCTCCGAGCGTGACGGGATCGAACGCCTCCGCGACTGGCTCCGCATCCCCAGCATCTCGACCGACCCCGCCTTCAAGGACCGCGTGCGTGAGGCCGCGGTCTGGGCGGCCGACCACCTCGCAACCTCAGGCTTCAAGGCCGAGCTGATCGAGACAGGCAAGCCCGAGGGCGCAGGCCACCCCGTCGTTCTGGCACACTGTGAGGGCAAGCCCGGCGTGCCCCGCGTGCTGTTCTACGGCCATTACGATGTCCAGCCCGCCGACGAGTCCGAGCCCTGGCGCCACGGGCCGTTCAACCCCGCGATCGAAGAGACCGAGCATGGCCCGCAGATCGTCTGCCGCGGCGCCAGCGACGACAAGGGCCAGGTCTCCAGCTTCCTCGAAGCCGCGCGAGCGTGGTTCGAGGAGACCGGCCTGGCCGCCGGGGGCGTGCCGATGACCGTCCTGCTCGAAGGCGAGGAGGAGTCGGGCTCGGTCAACCTCGAACGCTTCCTCGAAGAGCACAAGGGCAAGCTCGACGACTGCGCCGTCTGCGTCATCAGCGACACCGGCATGCTCGGCCGCGGCAAGCCCGCCATCACCACCGGCATCCGGGGCCTGACCTACACCGAGGTCACCCTGCACGGGCCGAGCCACGACCTGCACTCTGGGATGTGGGGCGGTCGGATCCCCAACCCCGCCAACGAGCTCTGCCGCATCCTCGCCCAACTCCACGACGCGGATCGAAAGGTCAACATCCCCGGCTTCTACGACAGCGTCCGCGAGACCCCCAAAGACGAGCTCGACGCGTGGGGCAGGCTCGATTTCTCCGAGGCCGATGCGCTGCGCGAGATCGGCCTCCCCCCCGAGGCGGGCCTCGGCGAGGCCGGACGCAACGCCTTCGAGCGCGGCTGGGCCCGCCCGACCTGCGACATCAACGGCTTCAAGAGCGGCTACATCGGCGAGGGCGCCAAGACCATCATCCCCGCCAAGGCCACCGCCAAAGTCAGCTTCCGCCTCGTCGCCGACCAGGATCCGGTGCAGATCACAAGCGCGTTCTTCCAGTGGCTCGACGAGCGCACGCCCCCCGGCTTCCGCTGGGAGAAGCACAACCACGGGGGCGGCTGGCCCGCGACCGTCTCGACCGACGAGCCCGTGCTCATCGCCGCGATGCGTGCCGTGAAACGAGCCTGCAGCGTCGAGCCCGCGCTGATCAAAACCGGCGGCTCGATCCCCGTCGCGGGCCTGCTCAAGCGCCTGCTCGGTATCGACACGGTCTTCATGGGCTTCGGCCTTGACGACGACCGCGTGCACTCGCCGAACGAGAAGTTCGATCTGGAGTGCTGGCGGATGGGCGCACGCTCGCACGCCGTGCTGATCGAGGAATTGCTTGGACTGGGCGCTGGGAGCGGGGCGCGGGGCGCGGGGTAAGGAACGCTCAGACCGCCAGCGCCAGCGAGTCCTTCACGCCAAGCGAGGCGTAGATGTCCCGCGTCGCGGTCGAGCGGTTCAGCGTGTAGAAGTGCAGCCCGTCGACCTGGTGATCGAGCAGGTCGCGGCACTGCTCGGTCGCCCAGTGCACACCGACGCGCTTGGCCGCCTCGTCGCTCCCGTCTGTGCGGTTCATCGCGCGGATGAGCGAGGCGGGGTAGCGGGCGCCCGCCGCGAGCTCGGCCATGCGCTTCATGCCCTTGATGCTCGTGATCGGCATGATGCCTGCGATGATCGGCACGCGGATGCCCGCCAGCTCGCAGCGCTCGCGGAAGTCGTAGAAATCGTGGTTGTCGAAGAAGAGCTGGGTGACGATCGCGTCGGCCCCCGCGTCGACCTTCGCCTTCAGATAGTCCATCTCCAGCAGGCGGTTGGGCGTCGAGGGGTGCCCCTCGGGGTAGCCGGCGACACCGATGCCGAAGCCCCGCTTGTCGGCGTGCCCGCCCCGCTCGCCGAACTTGCGGATGAAGCGGACCAGGTCCGTGGCGTAGGGGAACGAGCCCGCCTTGCCGTCGTAGTCCTTGGGCTCATCGCCCCGCAGCGCCATGATGTTGCTGATGCCCGCCTCGGCGTAGCGCTCGAGCACCTTGCCGATCTCGGTCTCGTCGTGGCAGACGCAGGTCAGGTGGGGGACGGGGTCGAGGGCCGTCTCCCGCTTCATGCGGAGCACGAGCCCGTGCGTCCGCTCGCGCGTCGAGCCGCCGGCCCCGTAGGTCACGCTGACGAAGCTCGGGCGGAGCGTCTGGAACTGCGTGAGCGTGCCGAACAGCTCCTCGGCGGCTGGATCGGTCTTGGGCGGAAAAAACTCGAACGAGCAGGTGCGGTTCTGCTGAACGAAGATGTCGCGGAAGTGCATGGATCGTCTCCCTGCCCGGCGGGAACGGCCGGACAGCCCACATTGTACCATTGATCCGGATGAATGGATGAAAAGCCGGAAGATTTCCGACAGCACCCATTCAATACCCGATTATCCGGCTCCGCGCATCACGGGAAGTACGCGTGCAGGGCGTACTCCCGGACCATCCGCTCGGTGGTGAAGTACGACCCGTTGATCGCGATCGCGTGCTTCATCACGCTCGCCCACTTGGCCTTGTCGGCGTAGGTCGGGAGCACGGCGTGGAGGAGCTTGTCGTACAGGCTGTCGGCGTGGGCGTGGAACAGGGCCTCGCCATGCCCCTCGCCCTCGATCGCCCAGCCGGTCATGCCCTCGACGCAGCCCTCCAGCCACCAGCCGTCCATGGTGCTGAGGCTGGGCATGCCGTTGAGGGCGGCCTTCATCCCGCTGGTGCCCGAGGCCTCCAGCGGTGGCTCGGGGTTGTTCAGCCAGAGGTCGGCGCCGGCGGAGTACAGGCGGCAGAGGTCGATGTCGTAGTTCGGGACGAACGCGATCTCGACGGCGCCGTGGAGATCCTTGGAGTTTCGCACGATCTCCTGGATGATCTCCTTGCCCTTCCCGTCGTGCGGGTGTGCCTTGCCCGCGTAGATGATCTGGACGGGCCCGGCCTTCTCGGCGATCTTGCGTAGGCGCTCGGGGTCGCTGAGGAGCATCGCGGGGCGCTTGTACGCCGTGGCGCGACGGGCGAAAGCGATGGTGAAGACATCGGCCTTCATCTTGGTGCCCGCGGTCTTGTTGACATGGTCGATCAGCGCGCGCTTCTGCTCGGCGTGGGCGGCGAGGACCTCGTCGTCGGGGATCGAGAGGGCGAGGCGCAGGTCGGCGTTGTAGTGGCGCCACTCGGGGATGCGCTTGTCGAAGAGGCGTCGCATCGCGGGGCCCGTCCAGGTCGCCGCGTGCACCCCGTTGGTGATCGGCTCGATCCGGTAGCCGGGGAACATCTTGCGGCTGACCTCCGCGTGCTTCCTCGCGACCGCGTTGGAGAAGCGGCTGAGGTTCATCGCCAGGCGCGTGGTGTTGAGCACCTCGCCCGCGAGGGGGGAGCCGCCGGGGCCCTCGCCGGCTTCGTCGCCGTACATGTCCGGACGATTGAAGACGGGGTGGTCGCCGACGATCGCGCGCACGCGGTCGATGCCGAAGCGGTCGTGCCCGGCGGGGACGGGCGTGTGGGTCGTAAAGACGCAGCGGCTGCGCGCGTAGGCCATCGCCTCGGGGTCGAGCCGCTGCTTGTCGTAGCGGGAAAGGTGCTCGCTGAGCAGCTCGACGGGGACGAGGAAGGCGTGGCCCTCGTTCATGTGGAAGCAGACGCAGTCGTGCGTGAGGGCGCGGAGCATGCGCTTGCCGCCGACCGCGAGCACCGTTTCCTGACGGATGCGGTGGTCCGGATCTCCTGCGTAGAGCGCGCGGGTGATGTTTCGGGCGGCCTCGTCGTTGGTGGGCAGGTCGGCGTCGAGGAAGTAGACGGGCACGCGATGGCCGGTCACCCCCACCACCCAGTGGCGGAAGGCGCGGATCTGGACATCCCGACCGTCGACGGGGACATACGCCCTCGGCCCGAGCTCTTCGAGCCTCTCCTCGGGCGACCACTTGACGGGGTGCTCGTGCTGGCGTCCGTCCTTGTCGAGCTCCTGGCGGAAGTAGCCGTCGCGGTAGAGCAGCGTGACGGCGGCGTAGGGCAGGCCGAGGTCGGCCGCGGCCCGGATGGTGTCGCCCGCGAGGACGCCGAGCCCGCCGGAGTAGGTCGGGATCGAGGCTTCAAGGCCGATCTCGAGGGAGAAGTAGGCGATCGTCCCGTCCTGGCTTGGCATGTCTGGTCGCTCCGTTGGGGCGTGTGGGGTTTAAGTCGGCGTCGGGGCGATGCCCGACGCGGGAGCATGAGTATCGGTCCGATGATGCCGTCGGCTCAACTCCCCTCGAATGAAGGGTATGAGAAGACCAACGCACGGATTGCTCGCTCTGAATGTGGCACTTGCGGCTTGCCCGCTCGTGTGCCCTCGTGGCCCGGCTCGCCGAGCCGGGTCTCTCCGCCGACCTCGACACTGAACACAGGGAACCCGACCCTTCGCTTCGCTCAGGGATCGGCGTCCGGGTTGCGGCCATCGCTGTTCATCGACAATCGTGCGCGGCGTTCGCGCCGACGACAGTTCGCTGCCACCGCGTCCAATCGGCTCGCGCGAATGACGCCGATCCCTGAGCGAAGCGAAGGGTCGGGTCTGAACATGCAGCGATGACCAGCACAACAACAAAAAAAGACACTGGCGGACAAGCCGCCAGTGCCACAGGGATCATTGCTGATCGGGGCTTGCTGCCCGTTCGATCAATACCGGTAGTGGTCGGACTTGTAGGGGCCGTCGACGGGAACGCCGAGGTACTCGGCCTGGTCGGGGGTCATGCGGGTGAGCTTGACGCCGAGCTGGTCGAGGTGCAGGCGGGCGACCTTCTCGTCGAGGTGCTTGGGCAGCACGTAGACCTTGTTCTCGTAGTTGCCGGTGTTCTGGAAGAGCTCGATCTGGGCGATCACCTGGTTGGTGAAGCTGGCGCTCATCACGAAACTCGGGTGGCCCGTGGCGCAGCCGAGGTTCAAGAGGCGGCCCTCGGCCAGCACGAGGATGCTCTTGTTCTGGTCTGTGAAAACGAACTCGTCGTACTGCGGCTTGATGTTGATGTGCTCGACCTTCGGATCCTTCTGGAGCTTGGCCATCTGGATCTCGTTGTCGAAGTGCCCGATGTTGCCGACGATCGCCTTGTTCTTCATCTTCCGCATGTGCTCAAGGGTGATGATGTCCTTGTTGCCCGTGGTGGTGATGAAGATGTCGGCGGTCTCGATCACATCCTCGAGGGTCTTGACCTCGAGGCCCTCCATCGCGGCCTGCAGCGCGCAGATCGGATCGATCTCGGTGACGATTACGCGGCAGCCTTGGCCACGCAGCGACTGCACGCAGCCCTTGCCCACATCGCCGTAGCCGCAGACCACCGCGACCTTGCCCGAGAGCATAGTGTCGGTGGCGCGGTTGAGGCCGTCGATGAGCGAGTGGCGGCAGCCGTAGACATTGTCGAACTTGCTCTTGGTGACGCTGTCGTTGACGTTGA
>SLFH01000320.1 GCA_007124345.1 Phycisphaerales bacterium
ACTGAAATCCCGAGGACTGGCCCAGCGCGTCGCGGAAACGGGTATAGTCCGACGGCGTCATGGTCCGCAGCACATCCCAGGCGCCGTTGAGCTGCTCGAAGATGCGGGCGACGCGGGCGAGCAGCTTGAAGGCCGGGCGCAGCTCGCCGGCGAGGAGGAAGGTGCGGGCGGCGCCGAGCTCGTGCAGCGCCAGCCGCATCCAGAGCTCGGAGGTCTGGTGCTGGATGATGAAGAGCATCTCGTCGTGGTGGGGCGGGTCGGAGAGCGGGTGCTGCGCGTTGAGCACCTTCTCGAGGGCGAGGTACCCCGAGTAGGTCAGCTTCTCGCGGAGGTCTGTGTGGATGCCGGACTCGAACTCGCGCTTGGCCATTTGACGCTCTCCGGGGGCTGAGTGTGGCTCAGTGGAGAGCGTATGGGCCCTCAGCGTCCGGAAGTGTCCCGTGCGTCGGCGAACCGGGTTTCGAGGTGGGTCTGGCGGTCGGCGCGGAGAACGGCGAGGCTGCCGTCGCCGGCGTTGGCGGTGAGCACGGTGTTGCGTGCGGAGTAGTAGTTGTCCCTGGCGGGGTTGGCCGAGGCGCAGGCGCCGAGGGTCCCGCCGAGGGCGAGGAGGAGGCCGGCGATTGCGGGCCTTGCGAGTCGGAGAACGGGTTGCTCTCTCATATCCCAAAGCATCGGATTCGATCTCCGGTCCGGGCCAGCGATCCGGTGAAAGTGAGTGGGCGGTCCGTGGGTTCGGCGGGGATGGCGTGAATTGCGCGGTTGATATCCGGACCATCTCCCTCCGGCGGGCCTTTGGGTCGCCGGGTCTGGGGCCCTTGAACAAGCCCCTCGGAAGGCCATGCGACAGGGGCTTGGTGGGGGGGCCGGGAGCGGGCGGCGCGGGGCGGTCCAGGGTTGGCTGGGGGCTGTGCGAGCGGCGGGTGCGCCTATCCTTGAAATCGGACGGTGACAGACCTTCGTGAGTCCTGCTTTTGATCATGGGGAATGACCCGGATGCGGATCGCTTTCAGCACATCGGCGTGCCCGGACTGGACGGTCGAGACGGTTGCCGCCAAGGCCCGCGCGATGCAGTTCGACGGGGTTGAGTTCCGGAGTTTTGGCCCCGGGAGCACGGAGATCGCGTGCGACCCGATGCTGAGCGAGCCGAGGAAAATCGATCGGCTCTTTTCGGGTCTTGGTCTGACGCCGCTGTCGATCGCGACCTCGCTGAGCTTCGACGAGCCGATTCGGCCGCCGGTGATCGGGCGTGTGCTCAAGGATCAGGCGGTGCAGGCCCGCAAGAGCAAGCGGTTCGTGCTGCAGGCGTCGGCGATGGACTGCCCGTTCGTGCGGGTGTTCGCCTTCCAGACGCACGGCAAGGAGAGCTTGGCGGCCGCGACGAAGCGGATCGTGCCCCGGCTGTTCATGGCGGTGGACGGGTGCGCCAAGACGGGTGTCCGGCTGCTGCTGGAGAACGGCGGCTCGTTCAGGACCGCGGCCGACCTGAAGCCTCTTGTCCGCGGCGCGGATCTTGATGGGCTGCTTGCGGTTTCCTACTCGGTGCCGGTGGGCAGGGCGGCGGGGGAGTCGCTGGAGGCGGCGATGGATCTGTTGGGCGAGAAGCTGCAGATTGTCAAGATCAAGGACTTCAAGGACGGGGCGCCCGCGATCGCCGGCGAGGGCGATCAGGATGTGGCCGGCACGCTCGACTTGCTCGCCTCGCGTGATTTCCGCGGCTGGGTTGTCTACGAGCACGACCGGCTCTGGATGCCCGAGGCGCTCTCGCCCGAGACGGCGCTGGAGCCTCTGCCCCGGCTGTTCGCCGATGTGCTGGGGCGTCATCGCGAGCCGGAGGCGGCACACGCCGTAGCGTGAGCAGCCCGCCCGCAGCGGCAAGGGAACGACGATGGCCCGGCCGGCGCAGGAACTGGCCCGAACGGTGATGGCCCAGGCCCGGCGCCTGGGCTTTGCGCGTGTTGGGGTCTGCGAGGCTTCGCCTTCGGACTACGCCGCGGAACTCCGGGCGTGGCTGGAGGCGGGTCGTCACGGCTCGATGGCGTATCTCGCCGAGCACTTCGATCTGCGGACGGATCCGGCGGGGCTGCTGGATGGCGCGAGGTCTGTGTTGATGGTGGCGGACCAGTATGCCCAGCGGGGCGGGGCCGAGGACCCGCCGCTTGAGCCGGGGCGTGGGCGGATCGCTCGGTACGCGCGCGGTCGCGACTACCACAAGACGATCAAGAAGCGGCTGCACACGCTGTGCGATCGGTTGGCGGAAACGCACCCGGACGCTTCGTTCAGAGCGTTTGTCGACACGGCTCCGGTGCTGGAGCGTGAGCTTGCGTCGCGTGCCGGGATCGGGTGGGTCGGCAAGCACACGCTGGTGATCAACCCGCGGATCGGGTCGTACCTGTTGCTCGGCGGCGTGGTCACGACGCTGGAGCTTGAGGCGCCGCCGGAGCAGAAGCCCGCGCGCGATCATTGCGGCACGTGCACGCGCTGCATCGAGGCCTGCCCGACCGACGCGATCACGCCCTACAGCGTCGATGCGAGTCGGTGCATCAGCTACCTGACGATCGAGCGGCGCGGGCCGATCGATCCGGGCTTTCACGCCGGCATGGGCGAGTGGATCTTCGGGTGCGACATCTGCCAGGAGGTCTGCCCGCACAACTCGGCCAGGCCGAAGCGGTGGCTGGAGCGTAACGGCGGGAAGGTGAACCCCGAGTACCTCTCCGAGCGAGACTCGTTCGACCTGCTGGAGGTGCTGAGGTGGGACGAGGAAGCGCGGCGCGAGGCGTTCACTTCCAGCGCGATGAAGCGTGCGAGGCTGGACATGATGAAGCGGAACGCGGTGATCGCCGCGGGCAATGCGCTGGCGGAGCACGAGCTGCCGGAGCTTCGGGCGAGAGTCGCCGAGATCGCGGGGGATGCGGGCGAGACGGAGATGGTTCGTGGTGCGGCGTCGTTTGTGATCGAGCGGTTGGAGCGGTCAGGTCGGTAGGTCTGTATTGCACGCACTTGTGCGAGGGAAGCTTGCATTGCGAGATCTTGGGAGCACCGACCTCGCAAAGTCGAGGTCGGTGGCACGGCGCGCGGTTGTTTTAGATGGGCTTGCGGCGGAATGGGAAGCCGGGGCCGCCGGGTAGGGCGAGTCTTGCGCCGAGGATGATCAGCAGGCCGGGGATCAGCAGCAGCTCGACACGCTGGATGTAGCCGACGAAGTAGAGCGGGATCGCGACGCCGACGGCGAAGGACCAGACGCGGATCTTGTTTCGCGCGGGCCCGTCGTGGCCGTCTTTGGTGGGGACCATGCAGAGCCAGGCGTAGGCGGGGAAGACGAGGCCGTAAAAGGAGATGAAGACGCGGTAGAGCAGTTCGCCGGCGGTGAGGCCGAAGCGGTCGGGGAGCGAGGGGGCGGCGATGCCCAGCGCGCCGAATGCGCCGAGGATGGCGAGCACCATCACCAGGCGGCGGATTGGGAAAGCGCCGGCCTGCTGCGGCGCGACCTCGCGCCCGTGCAGGCCGATGGTCAGACCGAGCTGGGCGGAGACATGCAGGGCGAGCACGGTCGCGAGGGCGAGCGAGGCGTAGGCTCCCCAGAGGGAGGCGATGTCGCGCGAGGCGAAGGTGAGCAGGATCATCGCCGGGAAGAGGACGAGGTAGCCGACGCTGAATGCGAGGCGGCGCTGCGTGCCTTCGGTCGCGAAGCGGGCGCGAAGGAGCGTCAGGTCCATCCAGGGGCAGGCGAGGAAGCCGAAGATGACGACGGGGGCGAGCGGGAGGAGGCCGGCGAGCAGTGTGCGCGTCGGGTCGTCGCCCGCGAGCGGCGGGGCGGTCCAACTGAGGCCGCCGCCGATCTGGAGGCGGATCAGGACGATGATCGAGAGGGCGTAGACGCCCAAGGCGATGAGGCGTGCGGCTGCGTCACGCGAGGGCCAGGCCGCGGCGATCGTGACGAGGAGGAGGACGGGGGCGAGGGTGGCTGCGGTCTTCGGGCCGAAGCCCGAGAGCATCCATCCGGCGAAGAAGGCCTGGAAGGCGATGGTGACGAAGCTGAATGCGCGGAGTGCGCCGGCGTGGCGGTCCATCCATGCGCGGGAGGGGCGTGCGAACCAGCCGACGGCCGCGGCGCCGAGGCAGTTTGGGATGGCGAAGACGAGAAAGCCAATGGCGCCGTAGTCGCGGACCATGAGCACGGGCAGGAACATGCCGATGCACCATGTCCACGAGGCGGCGAGGAAGACGGACCAGAGCAGGGCGGCGCCTGTGCTGGTTCTGGCGTCGGGGTTTGCTGGGCGCTCGGGCACGGGCCGAGTTTACCCGCCGTTCTCGGCGGCGCGGGCCTGCTCGATCCGCTGGGCGTCCTTGGGGTCGAAGGTGCGTCCCTTCTGCCAGCGGCCCTTCTGCTTGAGGTGGTCTTTGGGCGTGACATGGAAGGTCACGGTGACGCGTCCGACGCGCTTGTCTTTGAGGCGTGGGAGGAGCGTCTGGGGCTCGCCCTGTTCGTTGACGGGCTTTTCAGGCAGCGGGAGCTGCTGGACGACGTCCATGCGGAGGGTGACATTGAACTCGCCGCCCTGTGCGACGAGGGCTTCGATGTCGTCGAGGGGCTTGATGCGGTAGATGGCGGGGCCGAAGCAGGGGCGGAGGAACTTGTAGTCGAGGTGCTTGCAGACGACGGTGTAGTCGCCGCCGCAGGCGCCGAAGACGTACATGCCTCCGGCGATCTCGGAGTTTCCGAGGAGCGCGGCGCCGGCCATGGCGTTGTAGAAGTTCCGGTTGAACTTTTTGAAGGGGAGGACGGCGGTGAAGGCCTTCTCGTCGACTCGCTTCATGCGGATGCCGCTGCGGAAGGCATAGGGGAGCCAGAAGAGCGAGCAGATTCGGTGCCAGAAGTTGTTCTTGGTGGAGAGGCGGCTCATGAAGGCCTCGAAGCGGTCGACGAGGGACCGCCTGGAGGGCTTTGTGTCGCTGCGCTTGGCCAGGGCGCCGGGTTTGGGCGTCTGGGCGCCTTCTGTGGCGTCAGCGCCTGCGGCGCAGGCGTCGTCCGGGGTTGTCTCGACATCCGCTGTCGTGGTCGATTCACGCACGAAGGATGGTATCCGCGCGGCGGGGTCCGCTCTTGAGGGGGCCGGGGTGGAGGCTCAGGCGACGGTGAGGCGGTACCAGCCCTTGGTGTCGGGCTCAACGCGCCGGAAGGGGTCGCCCGGCTCGTGGTCCAGGGCGAGGACCCAGCCCCGCTCGGCGGCTTCCTTGAGCAACCAGTGTTTGGTGAGCATGCTGGTGTAGGGCTCGACGTCGTAGGAGAGGCTGAAGGCCTGCCCGGCGTGCCAGGCGGTGGGCAGGACATCGGGGGTGAAGACGATGGTCCTGCCGCGCTCGTCGGTGAACTTGACAGCCTGCTGGCCCCAGGTGTGGCCGGGGACGAGGAAGACGCTGATGCCTGGGAGGACGGTGGTCTCGCGGTCGGGGAGCGGGGTGTCGGGGAGTGCGTCGCGGTGGGGGATAACGCCGGCGGGGAAGGGGGCGGGGGATTCGACCTGGCGGAGGCGGGGGCGGCCGTCGGGAAGCGGGATCTCCAGGGGCAACAGGTGGTCGCGGTAGTAGGTGCGGGTCATGACGGCGTCGTTGGCGAGGGCGTTGTTCCACTCGGTCCGCTGTGTGATGACCTCTGCGTTGGGGAAGGTGAGCTTGACGCGGGGCTCGTCGCCCGAGGCGTCGTCGCCCATGGCGGTCCAGTCCGGCGTTTCGCCCTCGCGGCAGCGGCGCGTGAGGCCGCCGGCGTGGTCGAAGTGCAGGTGGCTGATGATGGCGGCTTCGATGTCTTCGGGTTTGTGGCCGGCACCCAAGAGGGCGGTTTCGACGGTTGTGGCGTCGAGCCCGAAGATGGATTGCATTTTGGCGTCGAGCTTGTCGCCGGTGCCGGACTCGATGAGGACGAGACGCGGGCCGTCGCCCTCGCCGACCCGTTCGAGCAGCAGGCAGTTGTGGGCGATCTCGATGCGGTTTTTTTCGTCGGGCTGGACCTGGCGTGTCCAGACGACTTTGGGGATGACGCCGAACATGCCGCCGCCGTCGAGGAGGAGGCGGCCGGCGCGGAGGAGTGTGACGCGGTAGCGGGTGTCGTGCTCCCCCCTCACACCAACTGCTCCGGCTCCTGCAACAGGCGCACGATCTCCGCCAGGCAGAGCGCCGCCGTCGCGCCGTCGACGACGCGGTGGTCGCAGGCGAGGCTGAGGGGCATGAGTTTGGCGACCATCGGCTGGCCGTCGCGGACGACGACGCCGTCGTAGGCCTTGCCGACGGCGATGATGCCGACCTCGGGGTAGTTGATCACCGGCGTCGCGAAGCGCCCGGCGTGACTCCCGACATTGCTGATCGTGAAGGTCGAGCCGGTGAGCTGCTCGCGCGGGATGGAGCGGTCGCGGGCGGCCGCCGCCAGCGCCGCGATCTGGTCTGACAGCGTGAACACATCGGCGCGGTCCGCGTCACGCAAGACGGGGACCATCAGCCCGCTTTCGGTGTCGGTCGCGATGCCCAGGTGCACCGCCTCGTGCTGCACGATCTCGTCGCGCTCGTCGTCCACTCGGGCGTTGAGCGCGCCGTACTGGCCCGAGAGCGCGCGGCAGACGGCCGAGGCGATGAAAGGGAGGAAGCTGAGCTTGCGCCCGGACTCTGCCGCGAGGCGGCGGCGGAGGTCGTCGAGGGCGGTGACATCGGCTTCGTCCATCACGGTGAAGTGGACGGCGGTGTCGACGGACTGGCGGAGCTTGCCGGCAATGACGCGGCGCACGCCCTTGAACGGAACGCTGGCGGTGCCTGCGCCGGGCTCGACGGAGGAGACTTGGGCGGGCGGCGGGACGGGGCGGCCGGACTGGAAGGGGGTGAAGCCGGGGGCGGTCGGGATGCCGCCGGGCTGCATGCCCGGGTGCATGCCGGGCTGCATCGGCATGGGCATCTGGGGCATGTAGCCCCAGGGCATCGGCATCATGTAGGGCGGATACGGCGCGTAGCCGGGCATCATCATCGGGTGCTGCGCGTAGGGCTGGGGATACGGCTGCGGGTATGGCTGGGGATAGCCCTGCTGCGGATAGGGCTGGGGGTACTGCGGCTGCTGGTAGTTGGGCTGCTGGGGTTG
>SLFH01000008.1 GCA_007124345.1 Phycisphaerales bacterium
TGTTTCCAAGGGTGTGCTGCGCCGGTGGATCCGGCCCCGCCTTGGCGAGGCGATCCTTTCGCGGCCGAAGCAGGGGTTCAGTCTGCGGCTGGGCGCAGGGGACATCTGGCGCAAACGCCTCGGTATGGTCGAGGAGTCTCCGCTGGGGCGCAGCGGCATTCTTCATGATCGCTGGCGAGACTTCGTCGCGCCAGATGCGCCCTTCGCCGAGTCTCGGGCGCAGGCGATGTGCTTTCTGGCCGCCTGGTCGCACGGGAGGCTGTAGATGAAGCTCTTCGCGCTCACGCAGGTCCCGCTGGGCGGCCCGCGCGCCCACGCGATCAATGTCATCAAGACGGCCGGGGGCTTTGCTCGCCTCGGCTTCGAGGTCACGCTGCTGTCTCCCCCGCCGGAGGATGGACGAGATGCGGGCGAGGTGCTCGCCGAACACGCCGAGCCCGGCCTGCGCGCGGTCCATTGCGATGAGCGTGAGTCCAAGTCACCGGAGCGCTTCGCCTCCTGGGCACGCGAGATCGCCACGAGTAACGACGCCTCGATGGTGTACGCCCGCCACTTCCACGGCGGCATCGCCTGCGCCGAGGCGGGCCTGGCGTCGGTGGTCGAGACGCACGCCTACATCGGCGACACCAACCCGATCCTCCAAGCGACATTCAGCGCCACGCGACACCCCGACACCCCGCTCCGCCTGATCTCGACGATCTCGCAGCGCCTGCGGGCCCACTACATCGAACGCGGCGCGGACCCGGCTCGTGTCGCGGTCGTCCCCGACGGCGTGGACATCGAGCAGTTCGGCCGCCCGTCGAACACCGGCCCCTGCCCGCTGCCCGACCTTGCGCCCGGGCCTGACGCGCCGCGGGTGGTCTACTGCGGGCACCTGTACGACTGGAAGGGGATCCCGGCGATCATCGACGCAGCGAGGCTGCGCCCGGGCCTGGCCTTCCATCTCGTCGGGGGGCTTCCCGAGGACATCGATCAGACGAGATCGCAGGCTGCGGGCCTGGGCAATGTGTCGGTCCCCGGGCGCGTCGCGTACCGGGAGGTGCCGCCCCGCCTGTGGCATGCCGATGTGCTGCTCTTGGTCCCCGGCGCGACAGAGCCGAGCAAGGACTGGACGAGCCCGGTCAAACTCGGTGAGTACCTCGCCAGCAGCACACCGATCGTCGCTTCGAACATCCCCGCCCTGCGCGACTGGCTGAACGACGAGCACGCCGACTGGTGCGAGCCGGACGATCCCGCCTCGCTCGCAGAGGCGATCGACCGGGCGCTAAAGACCGGGCGCGATCCCGAGCGCGTCCGCGCAAGAACCGCGCTGGCCGAGCGTCTGTCGTACCCCAGCCGTGCCGCGGCGATGTGCAGGGGGGCGGGCGTGAAGATCCCGGCTGAAGCGGGCCGGTCTTTATCAGGCGCGGGAGCTCTATCGCCGATGTCCCGTGTATGACAACGATCGCAACGCCGAAGCCCGCGACGATCACACTCCAGCCCTCCGAGGCGTTCTGCCTGCCCCCGGGCTACCGCCAGAACGCGACGAATCAGTCGTTCGACCCGCTGCGCGAGCAAGGCTCGTACTGGAACGACGAGCGTGTCGCCATGGCCGGCGTCTACCAGCACCATGTCTACCGCTGGGCCGCCGAGCTGATCGAACGCCACGGGCTGCAAAGCGTCCTGGACATCGGCTGCGGCGTCGGGACAAAGCTCCGCGAGCAGATCGCGCCCGTCTGCGCCCGGATCGAGGGCGCCGACCAAGCCTCGGCCATCGCCAAAGCACGCGAGCTCGGCGTGCCCGCCGACTTCCGCGAGGTCGATCTGGAATCGCCCGAAACCGAGGCGTGGGGGCGGTTCGACCTCGTGATCTGCGCCGATGTGCTCGAACACCTGGCCGACCCGGGGCCGGCGCTGCGACTGATCGCCGCTTCGCTATCGGATCGCGGGATGGCGTTGCTCTCGACGCCCGACCGCGACCGCATGCGCGGGCGAGGCTGCGACGGCTGCACCAAGCCCGAGCACATCCGCGAGTGGGCGGCGCCGGAGTTCCGGGCGTATCTGACCAAGAACGGCTTGCGCGTCGTGGGCGACAGGCTTGTGCCGCAGGACACGACGCCGGTGCGCTCGACGGTGCTGGCGGAGGCGGCGTTCCGGATGGGGCTGCGTCCGACCTCGCCGCGATGCTGCCACGCCGTGCTGTGCGTGCCCGACGACCGATGAACCGCCTCTTGCAACGGACCACGCAATGAACCCCCGCACGATCCGAGGCGCCGGCATGGACACCCCCGCACCGTTGCTCATCGCCCTCCCCCAGGGCCTGAATGTCAGCGGCGTCACGCTCTGGGCGCTGCGCCTCTCGCGGGCGATGGCCGAGCGGGGGCGTCATTGCGGCCTGATCCTCCACCCAGAGCCCGATGGCCAGCGCCCGATCACCAGTCGACTGCCGCGCGGCGTCAAGGTGTTCGACCTGCGCGACCTCCCCCCGATCCAGAAGTGCGGCGGCGACCTCTCGGCGTACATCCCCCGCTACCTCGACGCCCTGGAAACCATGGCCCGGCGCGGCACCGTCGTCATGTGCCCGAACCTGCACGGGGACTGCTACGGCGCCTGCGCCGCCCTCGCCCTGGCGCGGCCCGACATCCTCCGCGTCGTCGGCTGGCAGCACTCCGACATCGCCTACGACACGCGCATGCTCGCCCACTACGCCCCGATGCTCCACCGCTTCATCGGCGTCAGCGATGTCATCGAGCGGTCGCTCAAGAAGGAACTGGGCGCGAGGGCGGGCGATGTGATGAACATCCCCTACGGCGTCGAGACCCCGGACGAGCCGCACACGCGTGCGCCGCTGCAAGGTCGCCCGGTGCGCCTGCTGTACACGGGCCGCATCGAACACGAGCAGAAGCGCGTCCGCGCTCTGATCGCGATGAGTGACACACTCGCCATCGCGGGGATCGACCATCGCCTGACGCTGCTGGGCGACGGGCCGGCCTCCGAAGAGATCGACAAGGCGTGCGAGCACCGGCCGGAGATCCGGCGCATCAGGCCGGGCGGGCAGGGGACGGTGCGGAGGTACCTCGCCTCGCACGACGCGTTCGTGCTCGCCAGCCGCTACGAGGGGCTGAGCGTCTCGATGCTCGAAGCGATGGCGCACGGGTGCGTGCCGATCGTGACGGGCGTCCGCTCCGGCGCGGCCCAGGCGATCAGCGACGGCGACAACGGCCTGCTGGCCGACGCGGGCGAGAACGACGACGAAACAACCACGGGTCGAGCGATGGCCGAAGAGGTCCGGCGGATGCTCGACAGCCATCCGGCCAGGCTGAGCGAGCGGGCGTGGCTGACCGTGCGCGAACGGTTCTCGATCGATCTGCACGCCGAACGGGCGTCGAAGCTCTTCGATCGGATCGCCGCCGAGCCCGCAAGATCCTGGCCCGCGACGCGACCGTGCGCCTTCTCGGCCGGGGCGGGCTCGCAAGCCGCCAGCGGGAGTGTGCCCGAGGAAGGACCGAAGCTGCTGCGCGATCTTTTGGCGACGCTCAGAGGCCAGACCATCGTCCTGCACGGGGCGGGGCGGCACACGATCGAACTCGCGAGCGTCCTCGCCGATGCGCCCGTCGAGATCGCCGCGATCGCCGACGACGATCCGAACCGGCACGGCCAGACGCTGCTCGGCTGGCCGATCATCGCGCCTTCAATGGTGAAGGAGACGGGTGCTGCGGGCGTGGTCATCAGCTCGTGGATGCACCAGGACACGATCTACGAGCGTTGCTCGCCGATCTATTCGCACGCGGGACTGCGCACCTGGCGCGTGTATCCGGCGCGCAGCCCGAGCGGCGTGAACGCGGCGTAGTTGCGCCGGGTCCGGCGTGCGGGATGACAACGCAAGCGCTTCGCCGATACGGATGCTCTCTAATCGTCCCGGAATGACGGTGGGCTGCAGCAAGCCCCGGAGGGGCGCAGGGTTGTAGCCACGGGTGGAGCACGCCGCGACGCCCCGCGTCGAGGCGTGCGCAACCCGTGGAAAGAAGCGCACAAACATACGTCGCCCTGAAGGGGCGAAGGACCGTTCGTCCTTGACCAGAACTTTCCTCCGCTCCTCCGGAGCGGTATTGTTTGGGGGACAATGACCACGGGTTCCAGCGTGCTGCGCACGCTTCCACCCGCGGCTACAACCCAGCGCCCCTCCGGGGCTTTGCGGATCGCGTGAAACGACCTGTGTGCGTAGGGCGTGACGCGGATCGTCATGCGCATTGCGCGCGACACTGCGCAATGTATCGCCAGGCAACGCCGCAAACTCACGCCGCCCGTCTACCGGCGAGTACATCCACAACCGCTTCCCACGGACGCTGCATGCCCGCTTTGGAAACCCGAGCCGCGGGGTGATACGCGGCGAACACGCCGATTCTCCCCGCCCGGACCTCGCCGCCTCCGTCCCTCGCATCCGCCCAACTCGTGCGGACCTTGAGCACCCCGCTCGCGCACCGCCACGCCTCGTCGCCCATGCAGACGATGGCTTGGAGATTGGGCATGTGCCCGATCGTGAACGCGAGGGTGTGCTCGCCGAAGCGCATCGCTTCTGTCCTGTTGGGCAGCGTTCCGCTCATCTTGTCATCGTCGCGGCAGAGCGAAGCGAGCGCCGAGCCGTAGAGCAGCCCACAGGTCTCAGGCGACTCTCCTGTTCGCAGGGGCGCCGCCAGCTTCAGCAGGCGTCGGTTGGTCACCAGCTTCGGCTCGTGGCGGTAGGGACGCGGGTCGCCTGCGTCGATGCGGTCGCGAATCAGGCTGCTGCACGCGAAGTCTTTGGCGACCAGCAGCACGCGTCCGTTCCAATCGCCGAAGAGGTCTTCGGTGCCGTAGAGGCGTGTCTCGCCCGGGCACAGCTCGTAGACATTGGTGTATCCGTCGAGGCGGAAGCCCGTGATCGATTCCGGCAATGGCGGTGTCATGACCCGGTCATCGGCTCGATCGCCGGCCGATCGCAGGCCGGCCCATCCCCTGATCCGGCTACTTCAGCCCCGTCACGCGCCGGATGATCTCGCCGGTGGTCAGGTCGCGGACGAAGCGGTCGGCGTCGTCGAGGAGTTCTTCGAAGTCTTTGACCTCGGGCGAGGCGATCAGGTCGGGCTCGGTCTCGCTGCGTTCCAGGCCCAGGGCGCCCGAGCCGGTCACCGTCACCACCCAGCGTCCTTCGCTGAGCGAGCGGTAGACGGCGCGGCCGACACGGACGCCGGCGCTGTCGAAGTCGATCTCGGCCAGGGCGGGGTCGATCAGCACGCCGTCGCGGGCGGGCGTGTTCTCGTCGAAGACGCGCCGGATCCAGAGGCGTCCGTCGATGACCACATAGTCGATGTACACGGCCGCCGAAGGATCGAAGAAGGGGATCGGGACGTCCTTGATGACGCCCGCAGCGGTCCGCACGCGGACAGAGAGCTTTGCGCCGTCCACGAGCAGTTCGGTCACCGCAGTTCTGCGTACCGCGTCGTTGTAGGAGTCGACCAAATCAGAGTACGCCCGGCCGAGCTCGATGAGCCTGTCGCGGTAGTGGTCTCGTTCGGCGTCGCGGCGTGCCGTCGAGAGCGCGAGCAGTGCGATCCCGGCGCCGGCTGCGCCGAGGGTGATGAGCATCATGGGTTTGTAGATGGCGGCGCGTCGCATGGTTTTCGGACTCGCTCTCTCCGGCTCGATCTCAAGCTGATTGTATCGGCCCGAATTATCGGCACGCTCGAGAAGACACCGGGTACGAGTCCTGTTGCGGTGATTCGAGAGAAACGCCCGCTCTGTTCGGTGTTCAGGCCTTCCTGGGGGTGAATCGGCGTGCGTTCAGAGGGGGATCGGGCTTGCGTTGTTGCGTGGTTGGGGTAAAGTATCTAGTAGAGAAACCTGCTTCATTCTGGTGTGTACCCGCTCGGGGGAAGTCATGCAGGTGTGACTGGGTTTTGTTTTTTCCGGTCTGCGATGGCTGACCAAAGGAGTTGAGAGAGATGAACAAAGTTCTTGCCGCAGTCGCCACAACCGGGCTCATGTGCTCGGCCGGCATGGCCAATGTCCTCTGGAACAACGGCCCGCTGGTGACCGATCCGGGCGGGATGCCCGACGGCTCCGACGCCAGCCGCATCCAGTCGGCCACCGGCAACACCACCCTCGGCGGCAACGCCAATGTCGCCAGCTTCCGTCGCGCCGATAACTTCACGGTCGGCGGGCCCGGCTGGATCCTCGACAGCGTCACCGCCTTCGGCTACGAGACCGGCTCGACCACCACCTCCACGATGGACGGCATCTTCGTCCAGATCTGGGACGGGAACCCGTCCACGGGCGGCAACATCGTCTTCGGTGACATGACCACCAACCGCTTCGATTCGACCGCTTGGACCGGCGCGTACCGCAACAGCACCAACTCCCCGACCGGCACGACCCGTCCGATCATGGAGGTCGTCGGCGATCTCGGCGGCCTGATCCTCGCTCCCGGCGAGTACTGGGTCGAGATCGGCCTTCGCACCGCGGGCGGAGCGACCCCTTGGATGCCCCCGGTGACCATCGTCGATCAGGGCGCCACCGGCGACGCGCTCCAGTTCACCGCCAGTACCGGCGCGTGGACCGACTGGGTGGACGGCGGCTCGCAGAACCCGCAGGGCATGCCCTTCATCCTGACCGGCCAGGTCGTGCCCGCCCCCGGCGCCGCCGCGACATTCGCGCTCGCCGGCCTGATCGGCCTGCGTCGTCGTCGCTGAACGCGTCACATCCGATAAGTAAAAACAGAGCCCGAGGGGCGGATCTCCGGATCCGCCCCTTTCTTGTTTCAGAGCGATCTCGGCGGTTCAGAGCTCGTGCATCAGAGGTCCGCGGAACGGGAATCATGCGTCCGAGAATGTTCTGGATCGTGGATTTTCAACCCTGAGATCGGTTTGCCCTTGCACGAGAGACTGCGGCCAGTACACTCCAGAGCAGATATATGAGGCTTGCGGACGAGTCCGGCCCATCTCTGGGGGAAGTCTGATTTCGTGGTACGGGTCCAAAGAGAATTCGGCCGCTATCGCGGCCGGAAGGAGAAGATGAGAGATGAACAAGGTTCTTGCAGTCGCCGCCACCACTTCGCTCCTGTGCTCGGCCGGCATGGCCAATATCCTGTGGGATAA
>SLFH01000242.1 GCA_007124345.1 Phycisphaerales bacterium
AAAGATAAATATCTATAGGTTATAATTAAGTACCAAACTACTTTTTCTGATGAAGTGATAAGAGTACTGTAATCAACTGAAGTGTTATAAAATCTATGATTAATTAAAAAACATTAGTGATTGCGAAGAGGTAAAAGAAGAAGTTATTATAAATACAGCAATGATTAAAAACAAGAAATATTTTCATAAGGAGAGAGGAAAAATAGAATTCTTAAAAAAGATGTTAAACAATAAATATGGAGCATTGGAAATAGCCTTGAATTCAAGGTTAGACAAGTCAATTCAAAAGAAAACAAAAATTCATGTCATTTGGTACGCTGCAGCATGTATCCTCATATTTAGCTTGTTTTTTTTTATTAGTATTATCGGGTGTAGTAAATCTGATGAAAAATCTGCAAACTCTACAGCTTATGACAGGGGCGGTGAAGTAATGCCAGACAACCTTGTGTTGTGCAGGGAGGATTTTACCGTCAAGTATAAAGATGGAACTATAAGTTTAAGCAGGGATGGCGGGAAAACTTATAATAAAAGTATATTTGTTGATGATAAAGACTTGCAAGGCATACACGTCTTTGAGAATGGAACACTTTTTTTTGTTGATCACACAAAGTGTTATTACTCGCATGATTGGGAAACCCTACATGAATCAACCGTACTTGATATTAATGGCGACCCATTTGTTCCTTATAAGTACCATAATTTTTCGATTAATATGGGAGGTGACACCCATAGACATATAATTGATGGCCAAGAAATTCTTTGTTGGGGAAACTATGATTACCAGTATGATACACAATATAAAAATGTAAATGTATGGTATACTGTGGACAAAGGTGAAACAGTAAAAACTGCTTACAAATTTCGTAGTACTGAAGCAGATGATGGATCTGGAAATCTTTACACACGACATGTGCATAATGTTAATTTTAACCCTTCTGATAATACATTCTGGTTGCAAACTGGTGATTTTATAAGTAATGGAGTAGATCAAAGACATGTTTTGAAAGGCACTTACGACCTACATGAAGATGAGTGGAATTGGAGTTTGGTTGGGACTGGTCACGAGTTTAAGTGGTGTAATGCACTTTTTATAGGTGATTATATTTATTTTTCATGGGATGTTAGTAATGGTGGAGTTGTTAGGGTTCCTTATGATAAAGCTAATGATATAAGTAAACATGATTTAATATTAGCGACACCTAACGATTGTCTGGCTGTCATTAAAAGTCACAAGGATGAAATTATTGCAGTTCAAGCACCTTATGGTGGTGATGATGATTCAAGGAACCTTTATTATAGTCCTGATAGAAAAACCTGGTATAGAATAGAGAATACAATCCCTGAAGGTTATTCAATGATTGCATTTTTAGCAGATATGTCAACGGACAATTGGGGTAGGGTAAGGGCGACTCCTCAGAACATGTCACCTCATAAAGTACTTCCTGCCATATTTTTAGATGAAATTGTCAGAGAAGCAGGTTTTCCCGACGCTTTTAAGCCGATTAATTCTGTCCCATGAAGACCAAGCGCATATCTGTTGGCGTACATAAAAAATGATTGGAGGATTGTAATGGAAGAAAAAACAAGAATTGATTGTAAAAAATGCCTGATGCCTTTTGAGAAAAGATTTATAAACTCAGGAGGAGATTGCGTCGTTTGTCACGAGCACAGTAAAAAATGGCTTCGTAGAGATTACAATCAAGCAGAGCAAGAATTAATTAAGATTTTCGATTATTATAAAAAGAGGAATGAAAATAAGAAGTATGATTGCATCGTTGCTTTTTCCGGCGGGAAAGACAGTGTTTACGCACTCTATCTAATTAAAAAAAAATATGGGCTGCGCCCTCTTGCCGTTACCGGCGATAATGGACTTCTAACTCAAAGAGCCCTAAAAAACATGAAAACAATAGTCGATAGGTTAGGGGTCGATCATCTCATTGTCAGCCAAGATCAGGAAGAACTGAAATCCGTTTACAGGGCTTATTTCAAGAAAACAAAGAATTTTTGTGAAATATGTTACTTAATAATATCCATGTCACTGGGATTGGCAGCATTGAAACATGATGTGCCGTTGTTAATTACCGGTTTTGCCTTTAAAACCGATTCATCTCATTTTCGTGCTGAGCGGCGCTACTGTTTCGAGGATTCCTTTGTCAATATTGTTAAAGACACCATACCTGAAGATGTTTACAGCAAATATCTGACAAAAAATATTCGTGCGGAAAACCATTTTCATCTTTTACATCTTTTTGATTATATAAACCACGTAGAAAAAGATATATATGAAGTATTAGAAAATGAAATTGGATGGGATAGCGACGATAAAAACGACAAACATTCAGACTGCCGATTTCACCACATGTTGGGATATATAAGGTGGATAAATAATGATTTGACCTCATTAGTTTTTATGACACCCGCAGCACTTTTAAGGGACGGCCAAATTACGATAGACCAATTTAACGAAATGTTATCTAAAGAAGAGGAGCAGTTTCAGAAAGTTGATCAAGAACTGGTTGAGGATTTCCTTGATTTTTTTGATATTGACAAGGAATTTTTAGCAAAAAGTCTGGAAAAGCCAGTGCTTGCTAATCCAGTAATTGAGGATAAGGATTTCGAACCAATTGTTAAGGCTAGAACATCCAATCTTAAAAGTAAGGAAGAATTGCTGAATATGTTGATTGATATTATCCGACCTGAAATAAGGAGAGATGGCGGAGACATAAGAATACTCCAATTTAATAACAACCTGTTAAGAATTAGGATGTACGGAGCATGCCGTGCTTGTATGATTGCAGACCAGGTCATGGTCAGGTATCTTGAGTACCTGGTACGGAAATATATTTCTGACGACATTGTTATCGAAAATACTAAGGAGCTAGTGCCTTAGCGAATGCCTGAGCAATGGCAAGCACTAATCATGAGAACCAACTGCAAGTGTTATTTGAAGCAATGATATAGCAAAAGATAGTAGACCAAGCCCTAAGGAAAGGAGTTAATATGCGAGAAGAATGCATACCATTAGATAGGCCAGCGGCATGGCAAGCAGCATTGGATGGGATACCGCATGCTTTCGGACATACATGGGAGAATTGCTATTCTATGCACTTAACAACCGGACACAACACGTTTCTTTATTTGTTAGAATTCAATAACATTCGTATAGTCTGCCCTATAGCCGAACGATCCTTCGAAGGCCATATCGATATTGTAACACCCTATGGTTTTTCTGGTTTTGTTGGAACCAGCCCATTCCCTGATTTTCCGCGTTACTGGAGCCAATTTGTGGCAAGGCGGGGATATGTTTGCGGTTACATAGGCCTTAACCCAATTCTTTTTGATCCTAGCTATTACCACATAAGTGATTGTTATTCTTACAACTGCATATATGCCCTTGATACAACAAAGAGTCTTGAAGAATTGTTTCAGGGATTATCAAAAAACCGAAAACGGCAAATAAAAAAAGCTAAATCGACCATCTTCGTATTTGATAATAAAAAACTTACGTCTTTTTTGTTAGATAATTATCTTGACTTTTACCGTTTAAAAGGCGCTTCGGAGGTTTACCAGTTTGCGCCCGAAACTTTGGTAGAAATGTGCCACAAAGAAAATGTGTTTATGGTCGGTACAGAAGGAGAGTCGGGAATCAATTCTGTAATGGTCTTCGCTTTTTCTCCAAACTTCGGGGAATATCTTATCAATGTCTCCTCCAATGAGGGACAGGAAAACTCGGCGGCTCTTATTTGGCGGGGTGTTGAGGAGGCGATAAATAGAAACGTTCAGTGGTTGAATCTGGGGGGAGGAATCCAGCCAGGCGATGGCGTAGCCCAATTTAAGGAGCGGTTCGGTTGTGCCTGTTTTCCTATTCTTGCGCTTAAGCAGGTGTATAATAATAGTCTTTTCAGGCAATTATGCGAAAAAGCAGGGGCAGATTACAATGACCTTTCCGGATTCTTCCCTCCTTATCAAGCAAAACGCAGACCTTAGTCAATAACAATAAACATTAGCACTGCTGTTTCAAATCAATATTTAAAGAAAGCATCCCACCTGATAACATTTATTCCGTTCATTTTTTGGCTCAAAAACTCGTGGGTTGCAGGGCTGGTTCCTAAGACTATAAGTGCATTTTCTAGTTCTTTTATATCATTAAGCGCAATTATTTTTTTACCCATAAATTCTTTTGCAGCATCTTTATTGTCTACTATGCACGCCTCAACATTGTTCCAGTAATCGGTACAATATGCTGCAAGAACCGATGTCCAGAAGCTTGCTCCAAAATTATATACTTCGCCACTTCCTTGAATGTTGGTCATAAGGTGGTCATTCAGTTTTTTCAACATGTCGAGGTACTCAATCTTTTCAATGGCACTTTTTTCTATCTCAGGTTGCGGAAAATCGGAGATTTTTAACTCTGGTTTTGTGTACTTACTGTTGTTGCTGAGTAATATTAATTGTGCAGGCGGTAATGAAGGATCCTCCTTGGAAGCATCCCAAATTACTTTTTCAAAAGCTGCGCCACTCATTTTAATCAGGTTGCCGGGCAGAAATGAATAGTTGTGGTCGGAAAATAGTAATTCAATGTTGGGCCTTGAGCCATCTGGACATGTAATAATAATAACACCATTTTCACTTGTCAATTCCTTGATGCTGGTTAAAAAAGCCACCGGATCATTAACGTGTTGAAGTACAT
Organism: Phycisphaerales bacterium; assembly: GCA_007124345.1. Classification (GTDB taxonomy): domain Bacteria; phylum Planctomycetota; class Phycisphaerae; order Phycisphaerales; family UBA1924; genus SLFH01. The sequence continues at coordinate 4,691 of SLFH01000242.1, forward strand.
TGTTACTGTAAATCAAGTCAAATTTCTTATCAATTTCTAGGTCTTCAATTTTGCCTAGATAAACTTTGTGTCCCTTTTTTCTTGCAATCGTTGCGTTAAATTTTGATGGCTCAATGCCGTAAATATCAATGTTTGGGAAACTTGCAGACATGGCATCCATGGCCCAACCTTGTCCACACCCAACATCGAGAACAGTGCTGAAGGCAAAATTTTCATTTACATGGTCTTTCATCCATCCAACTAGCTGCTGATACCGTTTAAAATGAAATGCTTCGGTACCTGGCCGTTCGTAATAGTTTGCATAATCTTCTTCATAGTATGAACTCAATCCTAAAAAGGTCGCTCTTACTCGCTGTACCAGGCCACACGTCATACATACTGATTTCCCCAATGGTTGTGGTACTATTCTACTTGAGGTAGCAACAGATTGAAATGAAACAGGGTCTGGTAGTGGCAACCATTCATCGCTTTTGCATATAAAACAAGTCTTCTTCACATTATTCCCCCAAATCACTCTTAACGATTCCGAGATCACGCCGCTAATCGTTAAGAGATTTATTAACACTATTATATGAAAAAAAAGTAGCTCAGGCAAGATTTGGATAACAAAGATTTGAAAAGGATTTGATTATCAATAAACCCATTCAAATTAACCCTTTATAACTAAATCACGTGAGGACAGGTGTTATATGAAAATTGGTATCATGCAACCATATTTTTTCCCGTATATAGGATACTTTCAGTTGATAGACGCTGTTGACATTTTTGTTAATTTAGACCATGTGTCTTTTATGAAGAGAAGTTATATGGTAAGAAATAAAATAAAAGACGACATAAATATTAATGTGCCTGTTATTAAAGGAAGCCAAAATAAAAGTTGTTGTGAAACATATGTAAATTTTTCGAATCATTTTGTCCCAAAGTTTATTAAAAAATTAAAGCATTTGTATTCCAAGGAAAAGAATTATGAAATAGTTTTAAATATTCTCGAAAGGAGAGTCCTTGTAATTTATAAATCAAAGCACGGCGGCTTAAATCAGCCGAACCTTTCAGTATGTCAATTACAGAAGAACCGGTGAAAACAATTTTTAAGTCAGGAAACGAATCATAGATATTTTTTAATTCTTGTGACCAGTTTGAATATTTGTGAATTTCATCAATAAACAAATACTCACCTGCATTTTTGTAAAAGTCATCCGCTAAATCAAGCAGTTTGTTTTCACCAAAATAAATGTCGTCAGCTGAAACGTATAAGGCTTTTTTACTGTCCAGGTTTTCCTTGATGTATTGCAAAATCATAGTCGTTTTACCAACACCGCGCGGGCCAATTATCCCAATCATCCGACTGTTCCATGCAACTTTATCGTATAAGTATCGCTTAAAGTTTGTTGTCGTATTTTGTAAAAGCGTTTCAAATTTCTGGAAAAGTGTTTTCATTGCTATCGTCTATTTTTTACAAAGACATGAAAAAGCACAACAGAATAAACAATAAAAACGAATTTTGTTCATCGAGTTGTGCGACTTGTCGTTTTTATGCCTGGCGATAGCGGTAAAGCCTAACCATAACGTGGATTTCGGGGCAATTCACCTTCCGCAGATGGATTCCGCAAGGAATCACTGATGTAAGCGGGACTGCAAATGCCCTGTTCACACATCAAACCGGCGCTTTCCACCCCAAAATAGCAACTCAAGCAATCTTTTAATGGCCATTATTGATAACTTGCTACCCTTGGAACACCGGTCTTTCTTTCTGTTATCCCCGGGTTGCTTGTCATGGCGTCATGCTGAAGCCCTTTTGACTGTCATGGTTCCGGCATGCCCTCCATTTCCTCTGTTTCCCAAAGTCCGTCCGCTTGAAAATCGAAATCCCGCCGATAATTCCACATTCCAGCGCTTCCTTCCGCAATGTACGGCTGGTGGCACCCTATCAAAGGGTTATACCGTGCCGCGTACGGGAGGATGAAGCGGGAATGAAAATCTCCGATTACCTCATGGGCCGCTTTCCGTTCCGGTCACGGAGGGACTGGGAGACGCGCCTGAGGGAGGGCCTTGTCACCCAGGGGAATAAACCGCTCCAACCCGGCGACCGGCTGCTTCTCCATCCACCCCTGCAGTTTCTCGCACCCTCTTTTTGTGAACCCGCTGTTCCCGATGAAACCGTTATCCTGAAGCAAACTGAGGAATATGCTTTGGTTTACAAACCGGCTCCTCTTCCTGTGCACCCGGGTGGACGCTACAACAAAAACACACTCCTGGCTATTCTCCGGGAGAAGCCTGACCAGCATGGTATTTCCGGCGGATACCGATGGGGTCCATACTCCCCAACCACTCCGGAAAACCTTTGGACCGTCCATCGCCTCGATGCCGTTC
>SLFH01000031.1 GCA_007124345.1 Phycisphaerales bacterium
CCCCGCGTCGGGGTCGAGGTTCGTGCCCGCGGGCACGAGCGTCCCGTTGAAGGCGGCGTCGAGCTCCTGCGAGCCCGTCCGCAGCCGCAGGATGTACTCGCCGAGAGCGCCGGGGGCGGCCGGATCGGCCACCTCGCTCATCACGCGGACGAAGTAGTCCTGATCGGCCTGGGCGACAAAGCCGTACCACGCGTCGGTCGGACGCCCGGAGGTCAGCACGCCGTTGCCCGTCGCCGGTCCATTCTGGACGAAGAAGGGCAGGAGGTTGCCGTCGGCGTCGTAGACCTCGAGGGCGGTGTTCAGACCGCTGCCGGTGTTCTGGGCGTCGGCGAGGATGCCGATGAAGTCTGTGTCGGCGAGATTGAACCGGAAGAGGTCGAAGGCGTTGGAGACCTCGATCTCTCCGAAATCGAAGCCGTAACCGTCCGTGATGGGGACGAAGACGGCGTCTTCGAAGTTCAGGGGATCGCCCGACAGGAGCACTCGAGGTTCGAGCTTGTCGAACATCTCGTGCATGCTGCTTTGGGCTCGGCCGGCTCTGGAGAAAATCCGGCCGGAGCTTCGGGTTGTCGAGCCACGGGCCTTCCATGCCCTGGCAAAGACTGAACACATCTGCCAACCACTCATCTTCGGGCTCCCTTCGTGTGCTCAGGCTCGTCCTGCCGATGCACCGCTTGGGGTTGAGGCCGCTTCGTCCGCATGGTGGGGCGGAGTGTACCGAAAGTGGCCGCTTGGTGCGGGCATCCGCCGCCCCGCCCTGGCAAGCGTCTGGCGACGCCGGGCTGTTCTGGGGCGAGTCCGCTGGGTGGAGGATAGCCGATCCGGGGGTCCGAACGCAACTGTTTCCGATCAAACACGGTGTTGTCGGCTTGTTTTGCGTTCCGGGGATCGGTTCGGGCCGGCCGTGCGACCATCGCGACACGGTCCTCCTCCGGCGTTGTCATTTCCGCACGCCGCCCTGGACTGGTTCCAGAGCGCCGGTGTTCTTTCAGGCCGCAGGCGGAGCCACCTCACCGCGCCCCGCAAGCGACAGGGCGTCGCGGACGACGGCTTCGGCGAGGATCGACCCCGCGTCGTACACCGACAGGCCGTTGCTGCCCGGCTCGACCGCCAGCGGCGCTTCCGACGAGGCGAGGACGATCCCCTCGCACCCCCGGGCCTCCAGATTCCGGATGATCTGGCGCACTTTCTCGCGCGAGTTGGTGCGGACCTCACCTTTGAGCAGTTCGTCCACGATAATCCGGTCCAGATCCTCCGCTTCGTCGCCGTCGGGGCTGAGGACTTGGATGCCGCGGAGCCCGAGGTGGGTCTGATAAGTCGAGGCGGCTGTGACCCACCGCGTCCCGATCAGGCCGACGGTGCTCCGGCCCTCGCGGGCGATCGCGTCGGCGACGGCCTCGGGCATCGAACGCCAAGGGATCGGTGTCTCGTGCTCGGCGAGGTGCAGGGCATACTGGACCGCGTGATCCGGTGTAACGCAGACCTCGGCGCCCGCCGCCGCGACAACCTCCGCGGACTTGCAGAGCAGTGCGGCGACCCCGTGCCAGTCGCCGAGCCGGATCGCGTTGAGGTAGCTGGTAAGGGGCTCGTTGTGCATGGAGACGCGGAGCTGCGCGTTCGGCCCGCCGATCCTGTGGGACTGGCGGGAGAGCTCGCGGATGAACAGCGCGGCGCCCTCCGGGCTGACACCGACAATACCGATGTGCTTGATCACGGCGACGCCTCCGTTGCGTTGGCCTCTCCTTCGTTCCTGCTATGGTGGGCGATATCGGGCCCCACGTCAATGAAGATTTCCCGATCCGAGAGCGACCAGTCCTTCCCCGCCCGCGGCTTGGCCCCGGTTCTGAGCGTGGATTTGGGGTTCCGGCCTGTCCCGGCCCAAGATGTTGGGGCGGTTGTGGTATCGGGCCGGTGTTGGGGTCTGTACCCCCTATTGGCTTCCTCGGGGTGTCGGTTCGCTCGGGGAGCGGAAGGGGCGGTGGGCGCGCATGGGCGTTGAAGAGTTGCCGATCATCGCGGTGCTCGGCGCGCTGCTGGTCGCTTCGGGCCTGGCCTCAGGCACGGAGACGGCGCTGTTTAGGCTGTCAGAGTCGGAGCGCCGGATTGTGCGAGAGCGGCGGCCGGTCGGCGGGGCGGCCCTCGACCGCCTGCTCGACGCCCCTCGCGCCCTGCTGATCACGATCCTCCTGCTCAACATGAGCGTGAACATCCTGTACTTCGTCTTTTCCAGCGTGCTGGCGATGCGGTCGGAGCACGCGGCGTGGAAGGCGGGAATCGGGGTCGCGTCGGTGCTGCTTCTGATCCTGCTGGGCGAGGTGCTGCCCAAGCTGCTGGCGGGCGCCCACAGGCTGACCTACGCGGCGGTGGTCGCCGGGCCGCTCCTGGTGGTCAGCCGGGCGCTCTCGCCGATCCGTGTCTTTGTCGATTGGTTTATGGTGACGCCGGTCACGCGGCTGGTCGGGGCGGGCGAGCTGGCCGAGCCGGTGTCGCACGACGACCTCCGTCGGTTGGTCGAGTCGGGCGTCGATCACGGGGCGATCAGCGAGGAGGAACGTCGGCTGCTTTCAGAGGCGATCCGCCTCGGGCGTCGCAAGGCGTCGGAGGCGATGACGCCCAGGACTCGCATCCCGTGGATCAGCCGCCAGCAGAGAAGGGGCGAGGTGCTGCGGGTGGTCAGGCGGACCGAGCGCACGCGCCTGCCGGTGCGGGCCGACGACGACCACCCGGCGGGGTTTCTCGATGTCAAGTCGTTCCTGATCGGCAGCGAGGCGATGGGCAACGACGCGGCGATCTCACCCGAATATGTCGCCCCGGCGAAGTTCGTGCCCGAGACGGTGAGCATGGACCGCCTCCTGGATTTCTTCAGAGAGTCCGGCGAGCATGTGGCGTTCTGTGTCGACGAGCACGGGTCGATCACGGGGATGATTCAGATCGAGAACATCGCGCGGGCGATGTCGGTGCCGCCGCCGGGCGAGGGCGGGGGCTTGCTCTCGCGGGTGATGCTGATCGGGCTGCAGACCTGGCTGGCGCCGGCGCTGACGCCGGTGCGTGACCTTGCCGAGAGTGACAGTGTTTTCGCGGATCTAGCCGACGCGTTCGGGGAGCGGGTGCAGACGCTCGGTGGCGTGCTGCAGGCGGCGCTGGGGCGGATGCCCGAAGAGGGCGACCGTGTTACGGTCGGTCGCATCGAGCTCGAGGTCGACCGCGTGAAGGGCCGAGCGGTCGAGAGCGTGGTGCTGCGGGTGCTCGACGAACCCGAAGAAGAACAGCGGGAGCCGCTCTGATGACTCCCGAGGTGCTCTTCTGGTCGGCGCTGTGCGTGCTGGGGCTTTTCGGCTCTGCGGTCTGCAGCGGCATGGAAACGGGGTACTACCGCCTCAACCGCGTGACGCTCGCGGTGCGCTCTGAACGCGAGTCGAGCGCGAAGCTGCTGCGCGCCATGACCGACAAACCCCAGGGGCTGCTGGCGTCGCTCCTGATCGGCAACAACGCGTTCAACTACATCGGCGTCCTGGGGCTGACGGCGCTCCTTGAGATCCGCGGGTACAGCGAGGCGTCGATCGTGCTGCTCAACGCGCTGGTGCTCACGCCTGTGGTGCTTGTGTTCTGCGAGTCGACGCCCAAGGAGCTCTTCCGCCGGCGGGCCGACGAATGGATGTACCCGCTCGCCCGCCCGCTGTGGGTGATGCGGGCGGTGTTCGCGGCGACGGGGTTCCTGGGGTTGGTTGTCGGCTTTGCGAGGCTTGTGGGCCGGATCGGCGGGATCGCGCCCGAGCCGGCGCTGAGCCGACGCGAGGAAGTCGCGGCGTTGCTGTTCGAGTCGGCGTCGGAGGGGGTGATCTCCGAGAGCCAGCTCCGGATCGTGCAGCAGGCGATGCGACTGGGGCGTGCGGATGTCAAAAGGGTCATGGTCCCGTGGAGGCGTGTGCTTACAGTCGACGCGGGGTCGAGCCGCGAGGAGGCGTTGGCGGTGTTCGCCGAGGCGGTGCACACGCGGGCGCCGGTGGTGGACGCGAACGGGAGCGTGGTGGGGGTGCTCAACAGGCTGCACCTGCACGCGCACCCGGACCGGACAATCGAGTCGCTGATGACGCCCGCCGCGACGCTGCACCCGCAGATGCGGGTGACGGTGGCTCTGGCGAGGCTCCGCGAAGCGGACTCGCCCGTCGGGATCGTGATGGGACCGACGGGTCCGGTTGGGCTGGTCACGCCCAAGAACCTGATCGAGCCGCTGGTGGGCACGCTGGAGCAGTGGTAGGGCGGGGGTAGGTGGGGTCTGCGACTCGGTGCGGAATAGCGGGGCCCGCTCGGCCGATATCAGTGTAAAGCATCGCCTCTGATGTCGTGTTGTCCGCACGGCGGTCGGGGGCGACGCCAGCGCCTTGCGGCGCTCAAGCAAAAAGGAACGCACCATGATCGCGAGCGGGATGGACGGGAAGGGCCGACACCGGTTGGGCGCAGTTTCGGGAGGCACGCTGCTGGCGATCGCGGTGCTGCTGACGCTGGTGATCTTCCTGACGGTGCGGATCGGCGGGTCGACCGCCCCGACGCCAGAGGTCTTCTCGGAGACCGCATCGGAGACGCTCGCCGCTGCGATCGAGCGGTCCCGGAGCGAGGGCCGGCCCGTCTTTGCGCTGGTGACGGCGGACTGGTGCCCGCCCTGCCAGACCTACAAGCGGACGACGCTCGCCGACGAATCTGTGCAGCGGATGCTCCGCGAGCGTGCGATCCCCTTCTACATCGACGCCGACACTCAGCGGGACGACCTGCGCACGCTCTCGTCGCTCGGGCTTGATGTGCGGGGCATCCCGGCGACGGTGATCATCGCCGACGGAAAAATCGTGGCCCATCCTTCGGGCGTGCAGAGCAAGGGCGACATCGAGTCGCTGCTCGCTCGCGCCGGGGGCTGAGGTTCTCTGCTGAAATCTGGGGCGGATTCCGGGTTGCGTCGGAATCCCGATCTGGTAGGCTGCGCGTCAGCGCGGCCTTTTTCTTGCGCGGCCTGTTCCGGGTCGTGCGGCGGGGCCGCGGGTGGTGTTTTTCTGGCCACCTCGTGGGCAAGAAGGAGAGTTGCGATGTCGATCCGTAGCCGAATGTATGGACTCTGTGCCGCCGGACTTCTGCTCGCGTCGCCCTGTTTCGCGCAGACGGAGCTGACCACCGAACTCGTCGCCGACGGGTTCTCGCGCCCCGTGTTTGTCACAGCGCCGCCCGGCGATACCGAGCGGCTGTTCGTCGTCCAGCAGCGCGGGCTGATCCGGATCATCGAACTCGGCTCTGGGAGCGGCCCGGGCACGGTGCGGAGTACGCCGTTCCTGGACTTCACCAGTTTCGTCAGCCAGAGCGGCAACGAGCGCGGCCTGCTCGGCTTGGCGTTCCACCCCGATTACGAGAACAACGGCTTCTTCTACATCAACTTCACCGATTCGCAGACGCACAACACCCGCATCCTGCGTCTCTCGGTCTCCCCGACGGATCCGAATGTCGCGGCCCTCACCGGCATCACTTCCGTGATCGGCATCAACCAGCCCTTCAGCAACCACAACGGCGGGTGGACCGCCTTCGGGCCCGACGGGTACCTCTACTTCAACGCCGGCGACGGGGGCAGCGGCAACGACCCGCAGAACCACGGCCAACGCACCGACACGCTCCTCGGCGCGATGCTCCGCATCGATGTCGATAACGATGACTTCCCCGGCGATCCGGACAACAACTACGCCATCCCGCCCGACAACCCCTTCGTCGGTCAGAGCGGGCGCGACGAGATCTGGTCCTTCGGCCTGCGCCACCCGTGGCGCAACAGTTTCGACCGCCACACCGGCGACCTCTGGATCGCCGATGTCGGCCAGAACGCCCGCGAAGAGGTCAACTTCCAGCCCGCCTCGAGCGAAGGCGGCGAGAACTACGGCTGGCGCCTGCGTGAGGGCACCATCGCTACGCCGGGCAGTGTCGGCGGGCCCAGGCCCCCGGGCAATGTCGACCCGATCTGGGAGTACAACACGGGTGTGGATGGGTGCGCGATCACCGGCGGGTATGTCTACCGGGGCTGCCGCATCCACGATCTGTGGGGCACCTACTTCGTCGGCGACTTCTGCTCGGCGCGGATCTGGACCTTCAGCTACGACGGCGTGAATGTCAACGACCTGCAGGAGCGTCAGGCCGACCTCCAGCCGCCCTCGGGCTCGATCACGCAGATCTCATCCTTCGGCGAAGACGCGAAGGGCGACCTGTACATCGTCAGCCTGAGCGGGCGGGTGTTCAGGCTGATCGCCGCCGACGGATACAACGGGTGCGACTGCCCGGCGGACTTCTCCGGCCCCGCGGGCGTGCCCGACGGCATCGTCGACGCCGACGACTTCTTCGCGTACCTCGCGTTCTTCGCCGACGGCGATCTGCGTGCGGACCTCACCGGCCCGGACGGCGTGCCGGATGGTGTGATCGACGCGGACGACTTCTTCGAGTTCCTCGCCTTGTTCGCCCAGGGCTGCTGAGTCCGGGCTGATCGATCTCTGGGGGGCGTCGCGGCTCGCCTTCGAGCGGGCCGCGGCTTTTTACTTCGCAGCGCCGGCCCGGACGATCCAGCCCCCACCGAGCACGCGGGCCGGCTCGTTTGCGTCGTAGAGCACGATCGCCTGGCCCGGGGCGACGGCTTCCTGCGGCTCGTCGAACTCGACACCGAACGCCGCGCTGCGCCCAGATGGCGTCGGGGCGTCGAGGTCGGGCAGGACGCGGACGGTCGCGGGGCAGTCGTGCCCGTGGGCGCGGTACCGGGCGACGACGCGGAGCCGCTCTCCCGGAGCCGGGGGCTCGATGAGCCAGTTGGCCTCCGCCGCGGTGCAGCTTGATGAGAGCAGCGAGACCCGATCGCCGACGGTGACTGTGTTGGTCTCGGGGGCCTTGCCGACGACGAAAATCGGGTGGCCGAGGGCGACGCCGACGCCGCGGCGTTGGCCGATGGTGAAGCGGTGCTGGCCGGCGTGCTCGCCGAG
>SLFH01000223.1 GCA_007124345.1 Phycisphaerales bacterium
CAGAGGTTGTTGCTGTTGACGGTCGGGACATTCAGCCCGTTCTCGCGGAGGTAGCGGTGCAGCTCGCCGAGGTAGCCCGCCGCCTCCGCGTCGTGCCCGCAGGTCCAGTGGGCCTCGTTCTGCACCAAGAGCAATGGCCCGCCCTGGCCCGGGCTGGTCACCTGCAGGTCCCGGATCTGGCCCGCAAGGGCCGTCAGGAACTTGCCCGCGGCCTCAAGAAACGGCTGGTTGGCCGAGCGGAGCTTCAGATCCGGGTTCGAGAGCAGCCACGCCGGCAGGCCGCCCATGTCCCACCCCGACCCGATGTAGGGGCCGGGGCGCAGGATGCAGACCATCCCGGCCTCGCCGATGAGTTTGATGAAATGCCGGATGTCGTTCTGGCCCTCAAAGTCGTACGCGCCGGGCCTGGGCTCGTGGCGCGACCAGAAGACGGGCGTCTCGATGCAGTTCAGGCCGGCGTGGCGTGCGGCGGCGATCCGGTCACGCCAGCACTCGCGGGGCACCCTGGCGTAATGGATCGATCCACTGACAAGCCAGATCCGTCGGCCGTCGAGCATAAAGCTGCGTCCGTCGTAGGTGACTGAGGGCATTTAAGTCTCCGTTGCGTCTCGACAAGGGCCGCGCCGGGTGTACGCCGGCCCGCTTCCGCGGGTCGTGTGGGGCCGGATAGCGAACATATCCCGGGCAAATCGGCGTCGAAACTGGCGTTCGATGCGGAACGGAGAGGATAGGAGCCACCCCGGCCCACGGCAATTCTGGAAGGGTTCTGATCTGGTGCAACACCCGATCCCCCACGCGGTATAGTCCGCTCCATCTCTCCCCTACCGCTTTGTTATCGGAGGTCACCGCCCTTGCTCCCAGGCGTCCGCGCATCGACCGTCCCCGCCCTCCGCCCCAAACCGGCCGCGGCCGCCGCACTCCTCGTGGCGTGCGCGTCGTTCTGGGGGTGCTCGGGCGGCATGGAAACGATCGACCGACGAACGCTCAAGTTGCTGGAGGAACGCTCCAGGGCGCTCGGCGCAGAAACACGGACACCGCCGATCCGCTTCAGCGACACCCGCACCGGGCGTGACGACTTCCGCAACCCCGGCACGATGAACCCCGACGCGAGCGATCTCGGCTTCCGCCAGGCCGCAGAGGACCGGGATGTCGCCGCACGCCTGGCCGCGGCGGACCAGATCGACCCCGACGACCCCGACCCGATCCTCATCAACATCTTCGACGCGCTGCGCATCGCCCAAGAGTCGGCTCGCGAGTTCATGACCGCCGAGGAGGAATATGTCCTCGCGGCGATCCGCGTGCTGATCGAGCGCCACCTCTGGACGCCCCGTCTGTTCAACGACACGACTGTGGGCGTCGGGCGCAGCGGGACGGGCAGCGGCGCAGAAACAACACTTCGCATCATCAACGAGATGCGCGCCCGCCAGCGCCTCCCCTTCGGCGGGCAGGTCGAGGCCTCCTGGATCTACCGCGCCACAGACCAGCTCCGCTCGGCATCGACCGAGGGGTATGTCCAGTCGTCGACGCTAGCGCTCACGGCCGACATCCCGCTGCTGCGCGGCGCAGGCATGATCGCGCGAGAAGACCTCATCCAGGCCGAGCGGAACCTGATCTACGCCGCGCGTCGCTTCGAGCGATTCAGGAGGCAGTTCCTCGTCGACATCGCCGACGACTTTTTCAGCCTGCTGGAGACCGAGTCACGGATCGAGAGCCAGGAGGCGCGTCTGCAGAACCAGCAGCGTCTGCTGCGGAGAACCGAGGCGAGCGTCGACGCGGGTCGTCGCGCCGCGTTCGAGCTGGCCGAGGTCGACAACGAGGTCCGAGCCTCCCTCGCCGAGCTCGAACGCCTGCGCGAGCAGTACCGCCTGCAGATCGAGCGCTTCCGCATCCGCCTGGGCATAGATCCCCAGCAGCCGATCCTCATCGACCGCACGCCCTTCTTCCTGCCCGAGCCGGACATCACGCCCGACCAGGCCGCCGAGCTCGCGCTGGAGTACCGCCTCGACCTGCAGATCCAGCGGGACCAACTCGGCGACGCCCGCCGATCGCTCGCCAACGCGCGAAACCGCGTCCTGCCCGACCTCGACCTGACCGGACGCGTCGGCCTCGACGGCGACGGCGCCTCCGGCCTCGTCTACGACTTCGGCGAGACCAATTACAATGTCGGCGTCACCTTCGGCCTCCCGCTCGACCGCGAGATCGAACGCCTCGGCGTCCGCCAAGCGTCGATCAACCTCGAACAACGCCGGCGCAGCTACGAGCAGTTCCGCGACCAGGTGATCGTCAACGCACGCCAGTCCGTCCGCGCCATCGAGCTCGCCCGCCTCCGCCTCACCCTCGCCGAAGAGCGGATCAACATCACCATCCAGCGCCTGCGCGAGCAGGAACTCAAGGAAGACGAGATCAGCGCCGACGACATCATCCGAGCGCAGGACGCGCTCACCGATGCGCAGAACGCACGCGACAGCGAACGGACCAACCTCCGAAACGCCGTCCTCAACTTCCTCCTCCAGACCGACCAGCTCCGCGTCGCGCCCGACGGCACCCTCCAGCCCCTCCCCGGCATGGCCGACCCGGACCAAGAGCCCGAGCTCGACACCGAGCCCGACCGCGAGGTCGATTCCCCCGGCGGCGTGCCCGAACCCGAACGCGAAGATCCGGAAAACTGACCGCCCCTTACCGCGCATCCCGTGCCACCGACCTCTTGCAGAGGTCGGCGGCACGACCGGAGAGAACCGTGTCGTTCTCGCTGGCACCCATGGTCCTCTGCAAGGAACAATCGCGCTACCGCGCCGTCTCCTGCAGCAACTTCCCCGACACCAACGCCGAAACCCCCGCCGACGCCGCCAACATCCCCGCCACCAGCAGCATCGCGCTCTGAAGACCCGCCAGGCGGATCACCCCCTCGCACAGCAGGGGCCCGACAAACGCGAACCCCCACGACCCGCCGAGCATCAGGCCCGAGGCCATGCTCGTGCGATGGGGCAGCAGTCGCTGCGCCACCGCGACCGTCACCGGAACCGGCCCCGCGTAGCCGAACCCCGTCGCGAAAACGAGCCCGACCGCCAGCGGCAGCAGCAGGCGCGGGTCTTCGAGCATCTCGATCAGCTCGGGGCTGAACGCCATCAGCGCCATCGCCCCCGCGCCCGCCAGCGGCACCGAGATCAGCACGCTCTTCTCAAGCCCCCGCCTGACCATCACGCCCAGCACGAGCCCGCCGACCGCCATCCCGAACTGCCTCGCCGCGAGCATCCAGCCGTTGAGGTCTCCCGCCTGCGCCGCCAGCGCAGAATCGAGCATGGCGACCCCGTTGCGTTCGATCGTGAACGCCTGCGACCAGCGCAGGAGCAGGTAGATCAGCGAGGCGTCGCAGGTAAAGCGCAGCACATTGCCCGCGTACAGCAGCCAGACCGCCCGCCAGCGTTCGCCGGCGTTCTCCGGGATCGGCGTCCGCGTTTCCTTTGTGCCGTCGCCCTCGTGATGCGAGACGCCCCGCAGAGCCAGCGCTGCGCCCGCCGCAACGAGCACCACCGGCACATACAGCCAGTGGATGTTTTCGAGCCCGATGCGCGAGACCGCGACCGGCCCGAGCCGGTAGCCCACCACCGCACCCATCATCCCCGCGACAAAGAAGAACGAGACGCCCAGCGCCCGGCGTCGTCCGCAGAGCTTGCCGACCGCCGCCGCGGCCGGCGGGTGGAACGCCCCGACCCCCAGCGACGCGACGATCTGCAAAACCAGCAACTGCTCGAAGCTCGTCACCTGCCCGACCGAGCCGTACGCCCCGGCCGCAAGCAGGATGCCCCCCACCGCGATCAGGCGGGGGGCGAAGCGGTCGGCGAACCACGCCGCGACGGGCTGCACCAGCCCCGAGCAGGCGGCCCCGACCGCGACGATCAGCGCAGTCTGCCCGGGCGTCATCTCCAGGCGGGCCTCGAGCACCGCCAGCAGCGCCAGCACGATCGCCGGCATCGAGTCGACCACGGCGTGCGTGAAGACCACGGCCCCGGTGCGCACCTTCTTCTCCGCCCTGGACGGGCCCGACGGAACGCCGATGGTCACGTGGTCTCTCATCTAAAAATCAGGGCCCCGACCGGCCGGAAGCGGGGATTGTTGGCAGGCGGCGGGCCCCCAACGCGGCGGGGAAAGACTGCGGCCTCCGATACGCTGACAAAGGGCCCGATGCCTATCTTCTTGCAAACAGGCCAGATCGCCTTCCTGTGCCGGGCGATCTCGTGTAGATTGTGTTCGAGGGCCCGCGCCGAAGGGGATGCGGGCCCACGGGGTTCATGTGCGGGCGCTCGGTCCACGAGGGCCCGCCCGATGCTGTTCTATCCGGGGTCTGATCCATGCCAAGGCACACGCACCGATCCGCCGCCGTTACGGCCTGCTCGCTCTCGCTCTTGGCGGGCATCGCCCCGGCCCAGAGCATCTACGACGGGCAGAAGGTCGTCGAGGTCGCGCCCGAGAACCTCCGCCAGTTCCGCGCCGTCATGGCGATCGTCGACGATGTCTGGACCCACACCGTCGTGATGGACCGCCCCTTCGAGGTCCGCGTCGGCCCCGAAGAGCGAGAGGCCCTCCAGGAGCTCGGAGTCCCGATGCGCGTCGTCATCGACGACCTGCAAGCGCTGGTCGACCAGGAACGCGCCGCCATCGACGCCATCGGCGCCTTGGACGACCCCAACTTCTTCCTCGCCTACCACCGCTACGACGCGATCGAGCAGTTCACCATCGACCTCGCGGCGGACAACCCCGCCCTCGTCAGCCAGCGCATCATCGGCCAGTCGACCGAGGACCGGAACATCCGCGTGCTCACCATCACAGGCCCCGGCGACCCGACCCACCGCCCCGTCGTCTTCCTCACCGGCGGACAGCACGCCCGCGAGTGGATCAGCCCCGCCGCTTCGATGTACACCGCCCAGAAGCTCGTCGAGGGCTACGCAGTCGACCCGCGCATCACAAGGCTCATGGACAGCGCCGTCTTCATGATCGTCCCGCTCACTAACCCCGACGGGTACGAGTACTGCTGGACAAACGACCGCTTCTGGCGCAAGAACAAGTGGCGCACCGCCGACGGTACGCTCCGCGGCGTCGACCTCAACCGAAACTGGGACATCAACTTCGGCGGCCAGGGCTCCAGCGGCAACACTACCAGCCAGACCTACCGCGGGCCCTTCGCATTCAGCGAGCCCGAGACCGTCGCCGTCCGCGACGAACTGCTCAGCATCAACAACCTCGCCATGCACATCGATGTGCACTCCTACAGCCAGTACGTCCTCTGGCCCTACGGCTTCACCACCGACCCCCTCCCGGAGCCCGACGCCACCTTCTTCCCCGCGTTCAGCCAGGAACTCGCCGACACCATGTACGCGCTGCACGGCGTCGAGTACCTCGCCTTCAACTCGATGACCGGCCTCTACCCCGCCAGCGGCACGCACAAGGACTGGGTCTACGACGCGACCGGCGCCTTTTCGTGGACCTACGAGCTCCGCCCAGCCGCGGGCGCCGGCATCGGCGGCTTCGTCCTCCCCACCGAGCAGATCATCCCCAACTCCGAAGAGCTCCTCGAGTCCGTCCTCGTCATGGCCGAGGCGGTCGCAGAGCCCGTCCGCCTCCGAAGGCCCCACGCCATCCCAGACGCGTTCGTCGCCGGCGAGACGAACCCGATCATCTTCAGCGTCACCGACGGCTATGCGACCGCAAACCCCGACGCCACCACCGTCCTCGCCCGCTTCGACGGGTACAACGACTTCCAAGAACTGCTCTACACAGACTCGGACGGCTTCAGCGTCGTCAACATCCCCGGCGCCGCCTGCGGACGCGAGATCGAGCTCTACTTCCTCCTCCGGTCGACCGACCTGCACACCGTCCAGTTCCCCCCGGAAGGCGCCCTGACCCGCTCGTTCCAGAACGCCGACGGCTCGCCCTGCCAGACCCACCCCGCCGACCTCAACGCCGACGGCGTCGTCGACGCCGACGACTTCTTCCTCTTCCTCGACGCCTTCGCCAACGCCGATCCGCTCGCCGACCTCAACTACGACGGGTCGATCGACGCCGACGACTTCTTCGCCTTCCTCCGGCTCTTTGCCCAGGGCTCGTGATCGGTCCCGAAGACGGAAGCCGCGCCGAGAGTTGACAACCACCCCGGTCTCCCGAATAGTTGAGACCGAGTCGCAACGCGGCCCGGCCCACCCGAGGAGTTCCCGAGATGTCTACCGAAGCCGCGGCCGACCGCTCGCTCATCACCGAGCGTCTCCGCACTGAGACCCGCGACCTGCACACCAAGGCCGAGAAGGCCCCGCTCCAGGAGGCCCTGGTCAAGGGCAAGCTCCCGCGCGAGGTCTACGCCGACATGCTCGAGCAGATGCTCCTCGTCCACCGCGAGCTCGAGCAGGCGATCCGCGAGCACCGCCCGGACGTCCCCGCACTCTCCGCCGTCGTCACCGACGAGCAGTTCCAGGAGCCCTACATCCTCGAAGACCTCGCCTTTTTCGGGCGGGATCCCGGGTCGATCACCGCCCTGCTCGAGACCCGCGAGGCCGTCGCCGAGATCCGGCGCACCGCCCGCGAGGAGCCCCTCGGCCTGCTCGGCCTGCACTATGTGCTCGAAGGCTCCAACAACGGCAACCGCTTCATCGCCAAGGCCGCCGCTCCCGCCATGGGCCTGGCCGAGTCCGGCGGGCTCCGCTACCTGCTGCCCTACGGCGACCGCCAGCCCGAGGTCTGGGGTGCGTTCAAGGAGAACCTCGCCGCCTGCGAACTCTCCGAGACCGAGAAGGACACCCTCGTCGAGGCGGCCAAGCGGATGTTCGAGATCATCTTCCGGGTCCATTCCGGGCTGCACCGGGCCAAAATGGCCGCCGGCTGAGCCTCGCCCAGACAACCCAGCCCCCCCTCCCTCACGGGCCCCGCGGAGTCTCTCCCGGGGCCCGTGAACTTTTTTGAG
>SLFH01000334.1 GCA_007124345.1 Phycisphaerales bacterium
AAGGGCTCGCCCTCCTCGCCCTCTTCTCCACCGAACATCTGCGAGATCAGCAGGAACCCGCCGACACCAACGATCGCGATCGCCGCGGCGGTCGCGCCCAGCGGGACAAGCGGCAGCCCGCGGCCGCCGGAACGCCCCTCGCGCAGCGCTTCGATGTCCCCCGCGAGGCCTTCAAGTGTGAGCTGGCCGGGGCGGACCGCCGGGTCGAGCACCATGTTGCAGAAGTTTCGCCAGTCCTCGCCCTTCTTCCCGAGCTTGGACCACTCGGCCGACTCGGAGACGGGGTACCCGCCCCGCTCCCTGAACGGCTGGAAGAAGACGAGTTGGAAGACCAGCCGCCCGAGCGCCCGGATGTCGTCGAGCTCCGCCTCGGCGCTGTCGAGCCCGGTGAGCGGCGCCGGGTCGGCGAGCATGACCAGCGCCTTCTCGACCTGGCCCACGCGGTCGAGCAGCACATTGGTCGGCTTGACCATCCCGTGCGGGCGGCCCTTCAGGCGCTGCAGCTCGCGCAGACCCTCCCAGACCGACCGGATGACATTGAACATCCCGGGCGCATCGAGCTTCACCCGGCCGTTGATGAGCTGTTCGAGCGTACGGGGGCAGCGGTCGGCGGCGTAGAACGCCCCGCCCTCGGTCAGCCCCAGCGCGTGGACCGGGAGCCAGTGCTTCGCGCCCGCCTCGGTCAGCGCACGCATCGCCTCGGCCCGTTCGAGGAAGAGCTTCGCCTCGCGATCGACGCCCGCCTTGTCCGCAACCGCACCGCCGGGCTCGTAGATCTTGACGACAAACGCCTCGTCGGCGCCGCCGGAACGGTTCGCCACCGAGACCGTCGTCAGCAGCCCACGGTACAGATCCCGCGTTTTCTCGAACTCGGCGTAACGGCCCATGAGCCCTCGGCAGTCTCCGGCCCCACAAAGCCCGGAGCGTTCGGTATCAGTCGGCGGCGGGCTTGGGGGGCGTCAGCAGCGTCAGCCCGCTGCCGTCGACACGGATGTCCACACGCTTCCCGCTCCATCGCGAGCGGTCCAGCGGCAGGATCAGCCTGCGCGGGTCCGCCTCGCCGGGGAGATCCTGCGTCACGCCCGGGATGTCCGCCAGCACCGCGAGGTACATCGCGCTCTGGTCGTCGATCCACTCCTTCCAGACGCCGTCGGTACGGGCGAGCGTCTTGGGCTCGGTGTTGCCCGAGGCGAAGTAGAAGGTCTGCTTGTTGGTGTCCCGGCGAAGGCTGCTCAGGAAGTACTCGCTGAGGTTGACCGTGCGGAAGGTCTCGAGCTGGCTCTGGTTGAGCCCGATCACATCGACCTCGATCGAGGGCACACGCCCGCTCTGGGCGAGCTGCTCGTTGAGCGTCATGTTCACCTGCAGGTTCGTCGCGCGGGGCGTGCTCCCGCACCCCGTCAGCAGCACCATAGAAACCAGCGCTGCAATCGCAATACCCACGATCCGAATCGGCGTCATGTGTCGCTCCTCTCGGCCGCATCACGCGGCCGCTGAATTCCCGCTCTTTCGATTCGCCGCTCGGCCCGCCCCGGTGTTCACGCGTCGGCGCCGGACGGCGCCAGACCGGACATGAACCTGCGGAGCACGCCGTTGATCTCGCGATTGTAGTTCCAATCGATCACGATCAGGCTCCTTGTTCGCACAAGGAGGAGGCCCAGCCGCTCGATGATCGGCTCGTAGATCAGGTGCAGCCCCCCGGGTCTGGCGTCGCCGGGGTCTCTGGAGACCGAGTCCGGCCCCGCCCCGGGCAGCATCTTCACCAAGGTCCCCAGCGCACCGAACCAGACCCCCGAAGGCACCAGCCCGAACGCCTCGCCCGGCTCGACGCCCTCGGCGGTCAGCCGCAGCGGGCCGAGGGCCTCGACCCATCGCGGGTCTTCGTCGAAGACCGCGGCGATCCGATCCTCGATCGTCGTCTCGTGCCCGCCCCCCTCGGCCAGACGCCCAGCCAGGCTCATCAGCTCGTCGAGCACAACCGACAGCGGCCGGTCCGGGCCCGCCAGCAGCAGCTTGGCCCCCAGGACCGCCAGCGCGTGCATGTCGCACGGGGATCTCAACAGCGGGATGACCTCGAAGCTCACCTGCTCGATCAGCACACCTCGGGCGCCCTCAAGGGCCGCTCGATCCTCGTCGCTGAGCGCCCGCCCGAAGGATTTCAGTCGCAGCTCGCCACCCGCCATCGCCCGGTCGGCGCTCACGCTGGCGTAGAGGTCGATCCTGCGATCGCCCACCGGCAGCACGAGCCAGACCACATCGCTGGACGCGGCGCCCACGCGCTCGTCGGTGCTCAGCGTCCCCTCGATGACCAGCCCCTTGCCGCCATCGGCGTGCACTTCGCGGATGCGGACAGAGCCGCGGCCGCGAACAGCCGCCCGCACGCGGGGGCGGAAGATCCCCTGCAGCTCTTCTTCGGGCACGAGGAAGCAACTCGCCCCGCCCTCGCCCAGGGCCAGTTCGACCGCCGTGCCCGCCTCGACCAGCGAGACGCGCGACGCCCACAAAGAAGGAAGGCCGACGCCCGCCCCGGCCCCGAAGACCCGGAAGCTCGCGTCGGTCAGGTTCAGCAGGGGGCGGCCGGTCGACGCGGTCAGTCTCGCGACCTCGTCGACGGCTTGCGCCAGCGTCCGTAGCTTCAGGTGCAGGGCCTCGACGGTCCTGCCGCACTTGCCCTGTCGTCCGAGCAGCAGCCCCCGCTCAGCCTCGTCGGGGTCGGCGAAGGCCTCCGGCTCGGGCGGGTCGAGTGGCAGGGGCGACTTGCCGTGGCGCGGGCCTTCCCAGGCGCCTCCCTCGATCAGCCGGTCGTACTCCTCAAGGGCCATCGGGGCGTGGAGGCGGACGAGCATGCGCCCGGCCCCTGGATTGAGCGGGACAAGCTCGCGAGTTTCGCCCGTCGCGGCTTCAAGAGAAACGCTCGGCCCGGTCTCGGGCGTCGCCCGTGTCGCCGGGACAAACGGGCTCTCCAGCCCCATCTCCGGCGACCAGAGGTAGCGGGCCAGCGTCGTTGCGTACTCGGGCAGGCCGACCTCGCGGAGGAGGGCGTCGTCGGTGCAGAGCTCCAGCGGGACACCCACCTCCTGCACGACCGGGTGCACCGGGGCCATCGGCTCGGGGTCGATCCAGACCGGGCGGGGCGGCGTGTCCTCGTGCCCGGTTCGGATCAGCGTCCGCCGCGGCATCTTGTCCAGAGCCGAAGCCAGCTTCGACCATCGTTCGTCCATCGACCGGTTGGTCAGCGCGTCGCGGTAGGCCGGGGGCGTCGACTCCAGCCCGTCGAAGTGCTGGACCCAGACCTCCAGCCAGTGGACCACGGCGTCGGAAGCGTCGAGCATCGCGCCGAGGCAGACCCTCGCCTCCGGCGTCTCGCGGAGGACCACCAGTCGGCCCGAGGCGGGGTCCGGCCGCTCTGAAACCAGCACGCAGATCCGCAATGGCCCGCCGGCCTGCGAGCCGTCCACAGGCGCAGCGCCGAACCCACGAGGCAGCCGATCGCCGAGATCTGTCAGGGTTCCGATCGCCATAGGTCCATCCGATCCGAGGGGGCTCTGCGTGATTTCACCCCAGATTGCCAGGCGGCGGACAATAGCCCCCGCGTCTCTCGGCCGGTCAGAGTGTACTTGGAACCTGCCGTGGTATGCTTCCCCATGAAAACACCGGTTTCTTCTCCGGATGTGATGGTTTCGGCAGTCGGTGGGTAGGTACACTCCCCATGAGTGGGGCCGGAGCCCCGACCGAAGCTCTGCCTTGCTCGCCGATCGGCAGACCTGCCCAGAGGCGGACGATGCGACCTCGACCCCAACCGCATCATCTTCTCAACGCCCTGACCGCCCACACGGCGGTTGTTGCCGACGACGGCGAGATCTTGTCTGTCAACGACACCTGGAAGCGGTTCGCCGACGAGAACGGCCTCGCGAGCCGGAACTACTGCGTCGGCGAGAGCTACCACGAAGCCTGCCTCCCCGCGTGGCGGACCGACCCTGTCGCGGCGGGTGTCTGTGACGCGATCCGGGGGGTGTGCGCCGGCGACCTGACGCGCGCCGAGTTCGAGTACCCTTGCCACGCCCCCGACGAGCGACGCTGGTTTGTCGTGCACATCACCCCGATGCGGGTCGGCGGCAAGCGCTTCGCGCTCGTCCTTCACGAGAATGTCACACGGATCAAGGCCTCGGAAGAGAGCCTCGCGACCATCGCCGACCTGCTCGCGGTCCCCGCGGGTGAGGGTTGCCTCAGTGCGATCGCCGAGGGTCTGCGGCGGACACTCCCCGCCGACTTCGTGCTTGTGACCGAGGTGCTCCACACCGGCGAGGGTCGGGTGCGCGTGCTGGCCTCGGCCGGCCGGAGTTTGGCCGAGGAAGGTCGGGGCTCGACCGAACAAGGATTGATCGTGCCGCTACCGGGCACGCCTGAAGCGAGGCTCGCGAGCGGCTCGCGGTCGGTCTGCCTGCCCACGGGCGCGTCGGAGTCCTTCGCGGATGACCCGAGACTTACCGGTGCGCGTGGATTCATCGGGGCGGGCGCCGGCGAGGACGAACTCGGCCGCACGCTGGGCATGGTGGGCGCGTTGTGGCGACGACCGGTGGCGGGCGTTGACTCGGCGCGGCGCGTTGTCGGGCTAACGGCGGGGCGAGTCGCCGAGGAACTGCAGCGTCGCCGGGCCGAAGCCGAGCGGGAGCGGAGCGAAGACCTCGCCGCACGGGCCGAGGCGCTCAACCGAAGGGCCAGCGAGACCGCCCACGAACTCAAGAACCTGCTCTTTGCGATGCAGGGGCATCTGAGGGAGGCGTCCGATGCGGTCGAGGCAGGAGGGAACGCGAAGCCTGCCCACTCGAAACTCGGGGAGTTGATGCGGCAGGCGGGCTCGCTCGCCGACTCGCTTCGGGATCTGGCCTCTCGGCCCGAGCCTTCGCGCAGCGTGCTGTGTCTCGCCGAATTGGCCCGCGATGCGATCGCGACGGTCACCCCGCTGCTCCCGCCCGAGACGAGCGTGACGCTCGACGCCGACGAGCGTGTTCGCGTGCTGGGCGACGCCGACCAACTGCAGCGAGCGCTGGTGAACCTCACGCTCAACGCGCGTAACGCGATGAAGGCCGACGGCGGACGCGTCGTCGTCGGCGTGCACGCGCAGGGCGCCGAGGCGGTCCTGAGCGTGACCGACTCGGGCGAGGGCGTCCCCGATCCGGTCAGGGACAGGATGTTCGAGCGCCGCTTCACCACCAGGCGCAGCGACGGGGGCGAGGGGCTCGGCCTTCCGGTGGTCGACGAGATCGCCCGCGCCCACGCCGGACGCATCGCCGTCAGCACCGAGCGGGGGGTCGGCACGACGATCTCCATCGTGCTGCCCGCGCTGGCGGCCGGCGTGGAAGGGAACGGAAACGCCTCGACAGAGACAGGGCGTTGCGCACTGGTCATCGAAGACAATCCGCAGGTGCTCGAAGTCGTCGCGGGCATGCTCGATTCGATGGGCTACTCGGTGATCCGGCGGCGGGGTGATGAGGCGTTCGGCGAAGGGCGCGAGCTGCTGCCACCGGGCGTCATGCTTGTCGTCTCTGACTATCGGCTGCCCTGGAACGACGGCGAGTCGTTGATCCGCCAGCTGCGCGAAGCCGGGTACTCGGGCCCGGCGGTGCTGATGAGCGGGAGCCGTCCCGGCGGCGTCTCGGCCGACGCGACGCTCGGCGCCGCGGTCCTGGCCAAGCCCTTCGGTGAGACCGAACTCCGCTCGGCGATCGGCCTGGCTCTGGACATGCTGCGTGAGGTTGGGCCATGAGTGAACGGACGACGGTGCTGCTGGTCGACGACCACACCCTCGTCCGCGAGGTGTGCGCACGCCTGATCGAGAGCGAGCCGGACCTCCGGGTGATCGCCCAGGCCGCAGACGCCGAGGCGGGGGTCGACGCCGCCGAGAAACACCGCCCCGATGTGGTGCTGATGGATATCGACATGCCGGGCGGCTCGGCGTTCGACGCTGCTCGGCGCATCGTCGAGCTCAGCCCAGAAACGTGTGTGATCTTTCTCAGCGCGTACCCCTACGACCGGTACATCGACGAAGCGATCTACGCGAACGCGGCGGGATTCCTCACCAAGGACGCGCCGCCGGACCGCGTCCTCGAAGCGGTCCGCCGGGTCGCGGCCGGGGGGAAGGCCTATTCACCAAAGGTGGTCGACCGGCTGATGGACATGCCAGGGGAAGGACCCGGGGGCGCAACACGCGCCAACACCCTGACCCAGCGCGAGCGGGAAGTCCTGACCCTGATCGGCGAGGGCTGCGCAAAGAAGATCATCTCCGAACGCCTGGGCGTAAGCATCAAGACTGTCGAGAAGCACGCTGCGAATGTGATGCGCAAGCTCGGGCTCAACGACCGCGTCGCGATCTGCCGCTACTGCGTGCGCGAGAGGCTGATTTCGCCGTGAGCGAAGCCAGAACGCACGAACTCCGGGCCGGGCGCCTCCGCGCGAAACTGGTGGCGCCCGGGCCGATCGGCCGCAGCGTCCCCCTTGTGCTCTTCCTGCACGGGATCGGCGAATGCGGGGCCGACGCATCGAGGGTCGACAGCAGGTCGCTCCCCTCGATCGCCCGGGCGGATCCATCGCTGTGGCCGGCGCCGATGTTGATCCCCCAGAAGACCGATCCCCAGCGGCAATGGGAGGCGCACGCCGCGGAGATTATCCAACTGCTCGACCGATCCCTTGATCATGGTGTTGCGGACACCTGCGTCATCACGGGCAACAGCCAGGGCGGGCACGGGGCGCTGGTGATCGGCGCGCGGCATCCGGATCGGTTCGAGCGCGTGCTGAGCGTCTGTCCCTACGCCGACCCGCCCGAGAACGGATACGGCGCCGGGGACTGGCCCTTCGACCCGCGATCAGCGCTCGTGGCCGAGATAGCGTCGGGGCTGCGATCGACACCGGTGCGGATCACGCACGGGTTGGAGG
>SLFH01000381.1 GCA_007124345.1 Phycisphaerales bacterium
ATCATCGGGGTGATGATGTTCGTCGTCGAGTCGCCGATGCGGTAGGCCGCCTGGATCACCTCGGGGCTGTACCCCACCAGCATGAGCATCGGCACGAAGATCGGCGCCGTGACCGCCCACTGAGCGCTCGCGCTGCCCAGCATCAGGTTGACGAAGCAGCACATCAGGATGAACGGGATGAAGACCAGCGGGTTGTCCAGGCGCATCACCCGGATCGCGTCGGCCCCCACCACCGCCAGGATCGAGCCGAGGTTCGTCCACGCGAAGTAGTTGACGAACTGCGCCGCGAAGAAGACCAGCACGATGTACAGCCCCATCGAGCCCATCGCCGTCGCCATGCCGTCAATGACATCGCGGTCGTTGCGGATCGTGCCGACCACGCGCCCATAGGCGACGCCCGGCACGATGAAGAAGATGAAGATCATCGCGACGATGCCTCGGGTGAAGGGCGAGCGGAGGAGCTGGCCCGAGACGGGGTCGCGGAGGACGCCGTAGCCGGGGATCATGAACAGCGCGTCGTTGATGCTCCCTTTCAGCCCGTCCTTGTGCGGGATGATGAGCGTGACCGACTCGGGACGCGTGTTTGGGCGGTCTTCGAGCAAGCCCTTTCCGATGACTTTAAAGGGGATCTTGTCCTCGCCGACGCGTTCGCCATCGGGTGTCGAGACGATCATCGAGCCGGGCGGGCGGGCGCCCCACTCGAGAACCGCCCGCGCGTGGCGTTCGGCCTCGTCGCGCAGCCGCTGCGACGACCACTCGTCCTTGGCCTCCGCAAGCGTTGTGCCCTTGGGCAAGAGATACTCATCGGCGAACTGCGGCCCGGCGAAATAGGTGAACAGCAGACCCATGCCGAGCGCCGCGACGCCCGCGTGCTTCATGCCCCGTTTCTCTTCGGGCTTGAGCGGCTCCATCGACATGATCTGGTCGATGCCCTCCTCGGCCCGAGAGTCGTCGTAGCGCCCGAGCTTGGGCTCGACGATCGCCGTTGTCACCCAGGTCCCGATCCCGGTGATGAAGAAGACGCTGATGATCATGAAGTACCAGTTGACCGTCGGGGGTACCTCGTAGCCCGGATCGATCATCCGCGCCGCTTCCTCGGTGATGCCCGCCAGCAGCGGGTCGATCGTTCCGATCAGGAAGTTGGCGCTGTACCCGCCCGAGACGCCCGCGAACGCCGCGGCAAGCCCCGCCATCGGATGACGCCCGAGCGAATGGAAGATCACCGCGCCCATCGGCACGATGACGACATACCCCATCTCCGAGGCGGTGTTCGAGAGCACGCCCGCGAGCACCAGCGAGGCGGTCACGAGGTTCTTGGGCGCGCCCAGCACGATCGAGCGCACGGCGGCGGTCAGCAGCCCGCTTTTCTCCGCCACGCCCACACCCAACAGCGCCACGAGGACCGTGCCCAGCGGCACGAAGCCGACGAAGTTGCTCACGAGGTTCTGGATGATCATCCGGAACCCCTCGCCGTTCATCAGCGAGACGGCGCGGATCATGCCGTCCTCGGCCCGGCCGCTGGCGCCCTCGGGTCTCGGGTCTGCGACCGCAATGCTCAGCAGGTCGCCGGTGATCCCGCTGAGCAGGATCACGCCCAGGGCGAAGAGGGCGAACAGCGTCACCGGGTGCGGCAGCAGGTTGCCCAGCCACTCGACCACCGCGAGGAACTTGGCGAACCAGCCGCCCTGCTTGTCGGGGCCGCCCGTGCCGGCGTCGTCCTCCCCCTGCTCACCCGGGTTCTCGGGCGTCGGCCGGTCTTGCGGCGGGGTGCCGGGATCGCCTGCGGGCTCGGGGCGGTCGCCCGGGCCCGGCGGATTGCTGCTGGGCGTGTCGCTCATGGGCCCACGCTAGCCGAGAGCGGCTCCGCCGACAACACAACAGGCCCCGGCCCGACCAGACGCAAGCGGTTGCGTCAGCCGGAACCGTCTGCGCCGGGCGGTCCGCGGACCGCCGTGATCGCTGGGGGGGAAAAGGCTGAAGGGGGGAAAGTCAGGGCGACAGGATTCGAACCTGCGACCTCGTGGTCCCAAACCACGCGCTCTACCAAGCTGAGCTACGCCCTGTTGGAGCGAACTGTACCCCGCCCCGCACGCCGGGGAGAGAGGCCGCGGGCGCAAAAGAACGCGGCCGACTCGCGTGAGCGACGCCGGCCGCGTGGCGTGGGGCTGGTTCTAGCGCCCGGCTCGGGTGCGCTCAGTTGGGGATCGGCACCTCGCGGAGGAAGACGATCCGGGGCTTGTCGCCCGGGCGGACGACATTCGACCGGTCGACCACCATCACGAAGCGTCGGGCGACCGAGGGCGTCAGCGGGTCGGTGTCGCTGAGGTTCTCGACATCCGCTCGCCGGTACCCGTGCAAGAGGAACCAGACCGCGAAGTAATCGCTGCGGACGCTGGTCGGGTTCATCGCCGCGTTCGCGAGCAACAGCTCGGACTGGTACCCGCCCGCCAGGGCGCTGATGCCGTTGATCCGCGGCAGCGAGCCGACGCCGTACCGGGTGATCGGCTGGTTCCCGACCGCGAGGCGGTCGATGGAGTTTCGGCTCTGGACCTGGTCGCCGGGGGTGTATGGCTGGCCCGGGTTGACACGATTGCGGAGTCGGAGGGCCGCCATCTCGCCGGGGGTCCGAAGGCCCTTCGCCTCACGCAGACCGGGGATCTGCGCCGTCGCGAGGCGCCCGAAGCCTTCTTCGTTGATGTCGGTGAAGTCGACGAAGTAGTCGTCCAGATTGCCCGAAACCCCCGCGTCGAGCCTGGGGAGCAGGCGGGTCTTGTCGCGGTAGGCGGCGAGCGTCGTGGCGATATCGGTGCGGCTGTCGTGGATCTGCGTCCACCACCACGAGTTCTGCTGCTGGCCGATGTGCTGGTCGCGGCTGGGGCTGAGCATCGGGATGGTGCGCAGCACCGCACGGGACGCGGTGTTGACATTGATCGTGCCGGGGATCACCTCGCCGGCGCCCGTGTAGCCGGGGACGGCGCTGACGAACTCGGGGATCATCAGCGCCATGGGCACGCCGAGCCCGAAGACCACATCCCCGTTCGCCCGCGTGGGGCCGAAGACATCGGCGCCCTTCGCTCGCGGCGCGCTGCTCACGAACGGAACGAAGTCGTCGAGCACCAATTGTCCGCGATCGAGGAAGACCGGCGGGCGGGCGAACCCCGCGACGAGCTGATCGGTGCTCGCCGGCTGCGGGCGAGCACCGCCGGCGTTATCGTAGAGATCCGCGGCCGGATGGTCGGTCCGGAGGCCGTCGGCGTAGCCGGCGCTCAGGGCCAGGGCCTCAGAGAGCGTGACCCAGCGGTCACCGTCGTTGAAGCTCGGGTTGTTCAGCGTCGCGGCGCTGAAGTCCGGCGTGTACGACGCGCCGACCGCGAGCGGCAGCAGCATGTCCGCCGGGCGGCGCAGGTTGCCCAGCCGCCCCGCGCTGAACTCGATCCGGACATCGCTGGCGGAACGACCGTCGGGCGTGCTGCCGATCGGATTGGTTGTCTTGTCGCTCGCGTCGGTCCTGAACTGCGAAGCACGCAGGAAGCGGTTGTTGATCTGCTCGACGCCGGCGATCGGCACGCTCTCGCCGTCAAACAGCGCGGTGCCCAAGAACGACTGCGGGTCGGCGTCTGTGCCGTTGCCGAAAGTCAGGAATGTCGTCTGGCGTGTCGAACTCCGCTGCGTGGGCGTGGGGAAGTTCCCCGCGGTGAGCCCCCCGCTGCTGATCGCGAGCACGCTCCCATGCGGATCGCGGATGTTCAGCGAGCCGTCAGGATCCTCAAAGCAGAACGCGGGCCACGCGCCGACGGGCGCGTTCGGATCGCTGCGTCGGCGCCAGACGCCGTAGTTCATGAACGTCAGCCCGCGGTTGTAGTTCGGCACGCCCTGGAAACTGGTGGACTGCTGGCGATCGAAGATGCCCCACGCCTCGCGGACACGCGCGCCAACGGCGCCGCTGGGCCTCGTTGTGGCGCCGTTGTCGGTCAGGTTCACTGCCGCGCTGTCCAGACGGTCGTTGTTGGGCAGTCGGAAACGGTCGGCGAGGTAGTCGTTCGCCCGGAGGTTGACGCCGGTGGCGCCGGGAACATCGCTGTGGTCGATCACCTGGCCGTCGCCATCGCGGACCTCGGCGACCTTGGCTCTCCAGAGGCGCACCTCGTCCCTCGGCGCCCCGTCAACACCGGCCAACAGATCGAAGAAGCCCGCGAAGGTAGCGCTCTGCTGGTACGCCGAGGGCTGCGGGTTGCCGGGATCGCCGGGGAAGTTCATCATCGGCTGGCCCGGGTCGCCCTGGATCGGCTCGCAGATCACCAGATTCATCCGCCCGCCGCTCGTGCCCGAGGCGAGGTTCTGGCGCAGGAAACGACCGATCACGCCGACACCGGCGGGGATCGAATCGTCCTGTGTGCGCATCCGACCTTGGATGGTTTCGAGCCTGCCATTGAGGATCACGAAGGTGCGCGACTGACCCGCGGGGATCGTGATCGGCTCGGAGCCTTTAATGTCCGCCGAGCGAGAGAGTTCGGGCATGGTGGGATCACCGCCGCCCGAGTCGATCATGCGAAACCCGTCGAGGTCGAAGAAGCGACCGGCGATCTCGAAGTAGTACGGCGCGCCGCCCGGCGTGATCCGCTCCTGCGTGATGTTGATCGAGGTATCGAACGGGTTGTGGAGCTGGATCGCGATGAAGCTGAAGACCGCGTCCGGGTTGCCGCTCCGCCAGTCCGAGTCGATCGTGACCTCGTACTGCTCCAGCGGCGGGGGCGGCTCGATGCCCTGCCAATCCTCTCGCCGGAGGAAATCTGCATCCTCGTTCCAAGGTCGAGGCGAATCGGTGTACACATAGTAAGTCGCGACCTCGGTGATGAACGGCTGCGGCGAGATGCCGTAGACATTCACCGCGCGGGCCGTGATAGCCTGACTGGCGCCCTGCGCGAGTCGCTCCTCGCCCGCGTCGAACAGGTTCAGCACCGCGTTGAGCGTCTGCCCGGGCGAGCTGGCGGTCCACGCCGCCCACGGGAAGGGACGGTTGGGAAGCGGGTTGCCGATGGCGTTGGCGAGCTCGCCCTGGAATGTCCCGTCCAAGAGGAGCGTCACGAACGGGGGCCCGCCCAGCGTCCCGCCGCCCCAGAGGTTGGTCGCCAAGTGCGCCGCGGTGCGCAGCGCCAATTCCGGCCCGCGGTACCCGTAGTGCAGCGTGTGCTGCTGGCTCGGCCCGGGGTTCCACGACCCGGCGACCGCAGAGGCGTAGGGCATCAACGCGTCGGCGTAGATCTGGAACACCGACCGCGCCGCGTTCATCGACGACACGCTCGAAGGCATCCGGACCTTCGCGTCGCGCTCCGGACGAAGCGCCAGATCCCGCTGCGTCGGCTCGCCCGGCTGCGAGAGCTCAAGCACCGTCGAGCGGAGCGGGCGGTGGCCGCTCATCGTCGTGATCCAGCGCCGAACATTCGAAGCGAACAGGAGCTGCGCATCCCGCTGCTCGCCGCTGCGATCCAGACGCGTCGTCCGCATCGAGCGGAGCGGGCCGTAACTGTCGGAGGTCTGCGACCGGCCGTCGAACAGGCTCTCGAGCGTGGTCTGCGTCGAAGAGTCGTTCAGGCCTTCGTAGGTCAGCAGGCCCGAGAGATCCGAAATCCCGAAGAGGGCCGGCATGCTCCACGAGGGAGTGCCGCTGGAGATCCGGCCCGATCCGACCAGTCTGCCGTAATCGGCGTACGCCATGAACCGCCCCAGCGGGGTCTGCGTCCACTCGGCGCCCTGCGGGCTGACGAACCAGACATCCGACGCCTCCTTGACGCGTGCGTCCTCCAGCAACGGCGCGAAGTAGGGGCTGGAGAAGAACGCGCTGAGGTCGTTGCCCTCACCGATCACATCCACCGGAGGCTTATCACCGACGAACCGCGCGAGCATCAGCAGGTTGTACGCCGCAGTGCCGACACGACCCCGGACATCGTTGCCCGGAGCGCTGGGCGACTCGGTGTAGCCCGAAAAGTCGCCGGGCGACCCCTGCTGGCCCTGCGGCAGACCGCTGTAGCCGATCCCCTGCGACCCCGGCGCGCTGCCGGGCTGGCGTGTGTCCTCGTACGCGTCCTCCATCCGGAGCAGGCGGAGCAGATCGACATCGGAGGGCGTGATGCCCGCAAAGGCGTTGAGCGAGCCGCCGACTTCCGGCGCGAGCACGAAGTCACCGGCGGTGTTGACATTCACCCGTCCGGAAAGATCAACGATCCTCGCCGCGATAAACCACCGGAACGACGGGTCGCCCGTGATGAGGTTCGAAGGGGCGGACGGATCGGTCGCGTCGACGAGGTGCGTCCAACGAGAGTCGATCACGCCGTCGCCGCTGGCGTCGGCGTACTGGTAGAGCAGGAAGTTCGGGTCGTCCCAGGCTGGGGTGAGCGAGTCGACGCGCCTGGCGGTGTTGACCTGGTTAATGAACCAGTCGAACGGGCGGTTGGTGTCGGCCGCGTCGCCGGTGAGCGGGCGTGTCGTGCCCATGGTCTGGGCGTTGGCCTGGGGCTGGATGAGGCCGGAACTGATGCCGTTGCCCTGGGTGGTCGGGGGTGCGTCGAAATCTTCGCGAAGTCTGAAGAGGTTGACGGCCCGCCCGTCGGGGGCGATGTTGCTCATCGCCGGCCAGTCGAGGCGGCGGACCCACTCTGAGTCGCGGGCCGCGTTGGGCAGGCCGGGGAAGCTCCGCTCGTCGCCCAGGAGATCGACCGGCTCGGGCGAGGCGAGGAACGGGTCGGACGCCGCGGGCGTCAACGACTGCGCCGTCGGCGCCGCGGACGGAAGCACCGGAACCGAGCCCGAAGGGCGGAAGCGCAAGAGGTCTCGCTGGCCCGCGGGGGGCGCGCTGCGCACATTCGGATCGATCGACGGGTAGTCCCAGGTCTCGCGCCGGAAGCCCCACTCCGGGTTGCCCGCGTCGCCGA
>SLFH01000002.1 GCA_007124345.1 Phycisphaerales bacterium
CCCCGGGCGCTGGCAAATCGCCCCGCCGAAAGCAGCCAGGACCGACCGATGCAAGAAGCAGACAAACGCGATCGGGACAAGCCCAAGCCGACCAAGAAGCAGGCCGAGGCCAACGCGGACAAGCGTGACGCCATGGCCGGCCCCGATGACCACGAGCACGCCGACCTCGCCCGCGACCGCAAGCCCAAGCCCGAAGACGCGGAGAAGGTCAGAAAGGCCTCGCAGAAGGCGGCCGACGAGGACGAGTAGAACGCTGCTCGCCGCCGGTTCAGCGCCGGCGCTGGGGGCGTTCGCGCTGCTGGCGTTCCGGGCGCTCGATCTGCGGGCGCTCGCCGGTGACCGCCGCGATGCAGAGCGCTTGCATCCGGCCGAGGAAGAGGGCGCTACCGGGCAGTTGGGTCAGGACGACGCCCGCGGCGTTGTGCTCGAAATCGATCCAGAGGAGCGTGCCCGTCGCGCCCCCGTGGTGCACGCGGGCCGCCGGCGCGTCGCCCTCGTGCTCGGCGAGCTGCCAGCCCAGTGCGTAGCGCCCCCTGGGCCCCTCGGCGGAGGGAATGGGCGTGCGGAGGCGGGCGATGCGTTCGGGCGCGGGGGGCTTGAGCCCCTCCTTGCCGGCCGCGGCGTCGAGGTGCCACTGCGCGAACTTCGCGAGGTCGTCGGCGGTGGAGTTGAGCCCGCCGCCGGGATTGATGATTCGATCTTCGCCCCTCTCGCGCCGGGTCCGCTGGCTGAAGCCGTTTCGGCTCATGGCGAACATGCGGACGCCCGCGTCGAGCTCTTCGGCGGTCGGGGTGAAGGTGGTGCGCTCCATGCCGAGAGGCTCGAAGAGCAGCTCGTTGCAAAGGGTTTCGAAGTCCTTGCCGCTGGAGACCTCCGCGGCCCGTGCGGCGATGGCGTAGCCGAGCCCGCCGTAGGCGAAGGCCGAGCCGGGCTCTGCTTCCAGGCCGAGGCGTGCGGCTGCGCTGGCGAATGCTTCGAGTGTGCTGCCGATGTCGCCGGTGCGGTAGCGGGCGCGGACCTCGGGGATAGTGCCGCCCGGGACGCCCCCGGTGTGGGATAGGAGTTCGGCGATGGTGGGCGCTCGGGAAGCTCTGCCGCCCTCGATCAGGCCGACGCCCTCGAACTCGGGCAGGTACTTCGAGACGGGCGCGTCGAGGTCGAAGTCGGTCTGGTCGGCCAGGAGGAGCAGGACGGTCGAGGTGACGGGCTTGGAGACCGAGGCGATGGCGAAGAGGTCGGCGGGGTCCAGCCGCCGATCGGCTTCGAGGTCGGCGTGGCCCTGTGCGTCGCGGAAGCGGGTCTCGTTGTTGTGGACGACGAGGGTGACAACGCCCGGGACCTCGCCGAGGTTGACCGCTCTGCGGGCGTAGGCACGGACGAGGCGCCACTCGCGCGGGAGGATCTGCTCGTCGGCGGCTTCGTCGGCCTCGTCGGAGACCGCCGCCTCGGGCGGTTCGGGCTCGAACGCCGCGCCCGCGGCGGGGGAAGTCCCGAGCAGGGCCGACAGGGCGAGGCCCGCGATGAGGAAGAGCGGAATCCGCGGATCTGCGTGCTTTGGCATGGGTGCTCTCTCGGCGTGTTGGGGCCCGGAGTTGATCGAGGACGGCTGCGGTTGCAAGACGCCCGAACACCGAAAGTATTGCCGGCGGCGGGCTACGGTTGCCCATGAGCGATGTTCGGGTGGTCTGGTTGCACGCGCTGGCGAGGTCCGGTTCATCGGTGGCTGTGTATGCGGCGGCGGCGCCGTGGGGGCATGTCGTCGCCGACGAGGTGATGGGCCCGTGGGACCGGACGGGCGACCCTTACAACTACCCGCCCTCGCAGAAGGATCTGGTCGAGTTGTTCATGGCGGAGGGCCACGCGCTGACGCCGCCGGTGGTCGAGCTGGCGGGGCGGGTGTTCGCCGAGCTGGCGGGGCCTTCGGGGGTGGTCATCAGCAAGTGGCCCCACCTGCGTCCGTCGCCCGAGGAGTTCGACGGGGCGTTCCCGGGGCGTCGGTCGGCGTACTTGATCCGCAACCCGCTGCACCGGCTCAACAGCCTGCACAAGCGGGGCTGGACCAAGGCCTTCGGGCCGATGCAGGACCTCGACCGGTACCGCCAGTACGCGCAGTGGTGGGAGACGCGCGAGCACCGGGCGACCTTCGATGAGTTCAAGACCGACCCCGCGTCGTTTTTCAGGAAGCTCTGGGAAGCCTGGGGGTTTGAGCACGGCGAGGTGGAGCTGGAGACGGCGCTGGCGTACTGCCGCGAGAACTACCACGAGTCGAGCCTGAAGAAGTCCGAGCGTCCGGAGGGGGGGATCTACTCCGAGGCGTCGTTTGCGCTTCCTCGCGAAGCGATCGACCTGTACTTGAACGACCCGTACATCGCGGATTTCATGCGTAAGCGCGGATGGTCTGTCGACCCCGCGGACTACCTTGGCTGAAGCCGGATGGGGCCGTTCCATTTGGCGGCGGCCCCCGGTTTGAAAGGACGATCGCGACGATGGCCCGACACGCCGAGGTCTGCTGGATTTTTTCGCTGGCGCGTTGCGGGTCTTCCGTGGCGGCGTACGGAGCCGCGGCGCCCTGGAGCGTGCCGGTGGCCGACGAGGTCTTCGGCCCCTGGGACCGCACCGGCCCGCCCTACAACTATCCGCCCGAGCAGGAGGAGCTTCGCAAGCTGTACTGGAATGTCGGCGAGCACCTGACGCCCGAGGTTGTCGACTTGGCGTCGCGCGTGTTCGACAAGATCGCCGGCGCGTCGGGGCGCGTGGTGATGAAGCACCCCCACGACTCGATCAGGCCCGAGGAGTTCGAGGTCGCGCTGAAGGACCACCGCCATGTCTTCCTGCTGCGCAACCCGCTGCTGCGTCTGAACAGCCTGTACGCGCGGGGATGGTTCAAGGCGATCAGCGCCGACCACGACCTGCACCGGTTCAAGCTGGTCGCCAGGCGATGGCTCGCCTCGCCCCACCGCCTCCGCTACGAGGACCTGCGCAAGGACCCGGGCGGCTTTTTCCGGCGCATCTGGGACGCGTGGGGATGGCGCTACACCGACGCGGATGTGGAGAAAGCGCTCGAGTACCAGCGCTCGCACTATCACGACTCTTCGGCAAAACTCAGCAAGGAGCGGCCAGACGAGGTGGTGTCGGAGAAGAAGTTCGCCCTGCCCGAGGGCGCCGCAGAGCTCTACCTCAACGACGGGTTCGTGCGCGAGCTGATGACCGAGGCGGGGTGGTCGACCGATCCGGATTCCTATCGCTGATCGAACATCGCCCTGATTGTGCGGGAATTTCCGGACTTTGTGCAATCCGTTTCCGGTCCTTGCGTCATACTGGATGCAATGGTGGGGCTCGGTCTGTACCCGGGCTCCGGACGCGGATATGCGCCCTATGCGTCGAGCGAGGCGGCGCGGAGCGCGAATCGGAGGAGCACATCATGACAGCGAACACGATCCGTTGCGGGCGTCGACCGGCTCGGAGAACCTTTGCGTGTGCGGCGGCGGGATTGCTCGCGGCGGCGACCGGCGTCACGGCCCAGCCGCTGACAGAACGCCCGGGCCCCAACCGCCCGAACCCCGGCCCTTCGGTCGTCTATCGGGTGATCGACCTGGGCACGCTGACAGGAACGGACCGCGGCGTCTCGCGGGCCATGGGCATGAACGAACGGTCGATGGTCGTCGGCGCAGCGCAGGCGCCTCCGGCAACGCCGACGGAGCGTCGCCTCGTCCCGTTCGTGTGGAGCAGGGGCGACGGGATCGCGCGCGTGCTGCCCGCCTTTGCGGGCTCGGGCTTCGCGGCCGACATCAACAATCGGGGGACAGTGGTCGGCGCGGCTCGACGCGGGCCCGACCAGCCCCAGCGCGCGTTCGCAAGAGCCGGCAACCGGCCGCTCTCGACGATCCCCACGCTGGGCGGGGCCCAGAACGCGGCGCTCGGCGTGAACCAGCCGGGCATGGTCGTCGGTTGGAGCGAGACCGGAAACGCGCAGCACCGGCACGCGTTCGTCTACTTCAACGGGCGCATGCGCGACCTGGGCACCTTGGGCGGCGAGAACAGCGTCGCCAACGATATCAACAGCCGCGGCTCGGTCGTCGGGTGGAGCGGGCTCGCCTCGCCCCCCAACTCGACCCAGCCGGCGCAGCGTGTCGGGTTCGTCGGTGACGCGTTTGGGGGCGAACTCCATCGCCTTGAAGGGATCTCGCCGAGCTCGGATTCCTGGGCGAACGCGGTGAGCGAGACGAACATCATCGTCGGCGCATCAGAGGAAGGGCCCTCGGTGCTTCCTGTGATCCGGCCCCGCGATGTCGAAGCTGTTCTCTGGTCGCCCGACGCGCTGGCGGTGCGCGAGCTCGGGCGCCTGTCGACCGACGACAACTTCGCCGAGGCGATGGGCGTGAACAACCGCGGGATGGTCGTCGGCCGCTCGGGCGAGCTCGTCCACGCCACCGGCGAGATGACGACGCTCGCCTTCCTGTGGCGCAACGGGCGGATGGTCAACCTCAACGACCTGATCGCCCCCAACTCGGGCTGGCGCCTGGAAGCCGCGACAGCGGTCAATAACCGCGGCCACATCGCCGGCTTCGGGCTGCGCCGCGCAAACAGCACGGCGCAGGCGCAGCGTCGGGCGTTCCTGCTCGTGCCGATGCCCGGACCGCGTTCGCTCGGCGCCACCGGCGTCTGGGGACCCGACGGCGAGCTGGACATCAACGCCTTCTTCGAGGCCTTCACCAGAGGCGAGCTCGACGCCGACCTCGACCTCGACGGCAAAGTGACCCTCAACGACCTCGAGATCGCGCTGGAACTCCTGGGCCGGCTCGACGACAACTGACCCGAAACCACTCATGGAATGGGAGGATGCCGGCGGCGCGAGAGCATCGCCGGTTGTCTCTTTGCAAATGATGTGTGCCACCGAAGATCTGTGGCACCGACGGCTCGCCCGCCAGTGTTTCCTGTCAGCGATCAATCCACCGAAGGAAGAGAGACACTGGCGGACAAGCCGCCGGTGCCACACGGAGAAACCCTAAAGCCCCATCGCCTTGAGGATCGAATCGAGATCGTCGGCGACGGGGATCGGGCGGTTGCTGACCATGCCCGTCGGGATCGCGAAGCGCCCGTGCTCTTGCATCACCTTCGCGGTCGCGGCCTGGATCTTCTCACGATCGACCCCGGTGTGATAAGCGACGGTCGCGTCGGGGTCTTTGAGCAGATGACCGGTGAGGATGCAGGCGACGGTTTCTTCTGGGTCGATGACGCCGCGCTCGATGAGGCGTCGTGCGCCGGCGACGCTCGCGGCCGAGGCGGGCTCGCACCCGAAGCCGTAGCGGCCGACGAGGGCCTTGTGCTCCATGATGCAGTGGTCGTCGACGCTGAGGACGACGCCGTTCATGTACTCCAGCGCCCGCATCGCCTTGGGCAGGTTGACTGGGCGGTTGATCTCGATGGCGCTGGCGACGGTCTTCGCCCGCTCGCCCGCTTCGTCCATTCGGGCGTACTCGGCGCGGACCGCGTCGCGGTCGTACTCGCCGTCGTTCCAGCGCAGGCCGAGGTCGTTGTGCACGCGGTCGAGCGTGCGCGCGCCCGATGCGTTGACCACCGCCAGCCTCGGCACGCGGTCGACCAGGCCCAGCTCGCGCAGCTCCATGAACGCCTTGGCGAAGGCGGAGCAGTTGCCGAGGTTGCCCCCGGGCACGACGACCCAGTCGGGCACGCGCCAGCCCAGCCCCTCCATCACGCGGTACATGATCGTCTTCTGGCCTTCGAGGCGGAAGGGGTTGACCGAGTTCATGAGGTAGACGCCCAGGTCGGGGCGGTCGGTCGCGATCTCGCGCACGCGGGCGAGGCAGGCGTCGAAGTCGCCGGCGACCTGGAGCGTGCGCGCGCCGTGTTCGAGGGCCTGGCTGAGCTTGCCGTAGGCGATCTTGCCCGAGCCGATGAAGACGAAGCATGGCGTCCCGGTGAGCGCGGCGTACATCCCCAGGCTCGCCGAGGTGTTGCCCGTGCTGGCGCACGCGACGCGTTCGGCCCCGACCATCCGCGCGTGGGTAAACCCCGCGGCCATCCCGTTGTCCTTGAACGAGCCCGACGGGTTAAACCCCTCGTACTGCAAAAACAGCCCGCCCGGCTTCAGCCCGATCAGCTCGGCGATCGCGTCGGCCCGCTGCAGGTTCGTCCGCCCCTCGCCGATGGTGACGATGTCGCCCTCGTCCTTGTAAAAGGGCAGGAGGTCTCTGAAGCGCCAGACACCCGAGAAATCAAGGGCGGCGGGCGTCTGGCCCCGCGCCCCCGCGGCGGGGCGCTCACCCCGCGTCGAGCTGCGCTGACCGAGCGTCTCCCACGAGAGCGGGCCGGACCAGTTGTAGCGGACATCGAGCTGCTCGGCGCAGCGCGGGCAGGCCACGAGCACTTTGTCGATGGCGAACACCTCGCGGCAGGCGGGGTACATGCACTCCTGCCTCGCGTAGGATTTCGGGCTTGTGTGTTCGCTGGCTGCCGGCATGGGGCGATGGTATCCGTGATGGTCGATCGCGATGGGTCTTCACCAGCTCGCCGGATTGCGGAGGCTGTCGGCCAGCAGGCTGTCGTACTCGCCGGCCTCGATCTCGAAGCAGCCGAACTGTTCGAGGTGGGGGTTGACGAGCTGGGTGTCGATGAGGTCGAACCCGCGTCGGCGCAGGTGCAGGGCGAGCTCGACGAGGACGACCTTGCTCGCGTCGCGCGAGGCGCCGAGCGACTGGTCGTGGAACTTGCTCTCGGCGCAGAAGACGCGTCCGACGCAGACACCGAAGATCCCCGCGACGAGGCGCCAGCGGTCGGGATCGAAATCGCCGGCCCCGCGGGGGTCGCCGGAGTCTGGCGGCAGCCACGCCTCGACGCTGTGGGCGTGCCCGGCGCGGTGGAGGATCTCGTAACAGTCGGCCAGCTCCCG
>SLFH01000286.1 GCA_007124345.1 Phycisphaerales bacterium
ATCCTCCAGCCCCACCACGCCGACGCGCTGTTCGAGTTGACCGACCGCAACCGCGAAGCCCTCCGCCGCTGGCTCCCCTGGCTCGACTCCACCCGCTCGCCAGACGACACCCGCGCCTTCATCCGTTCAACCCTCGACGCCTTCGCACGCACCGGCGCTTTCACCTGCGGCATCTGGCACAACACCAACCTCTGCGGCGTCATCGGCTTCAACACCCTCGACCGCCAGAACCGCTCCGCCCGCATCGGCTACTGGCTCGACGCTGAGCACCGGGGCAAAGGGATCATGACCGCCTGCTGCCGCTCGCTCGTCGACCACGCCTTCAACGAGCTCGACCTGCACCGGATCGTGATCGCCGTCGCGACCGACAACCACGCCAGCCAGGCGATCCCCGAGCGCCTCGGCTTCACCAGAGAGGGCGTCGAACGCGACGCCGAACACCTCTACGACCGCTTCGTCGACTGCACGATCAATGTGCTGCTCAGACCAGACGCACAGGTCGGCCGCTGAAGAGCACCTGCCCGGACACCGCCAGCCTCCGCCCGCAGACCGACCGCGGACACAACGCATCCAGCAGAGCGGACGCCAACGCCGATACGGCCCAACATTCAGGCGTTCTCATCGCGTCCCACTTCGTTCTCAACTTCTCGACTCACGGCCGCGAAGTCTCCGGCGATGTCGCGCCACAGATCAACCCACTCGTCTTTTCGGACATCATCCATTTCCAGGTCAAGATCAAAGACCGTCGATGTCGGCTCATCGCCAGCGGAGGCGAAGAACAGATCAAGCAACGCCCGCTCGTGAGTCGCGCGCTCAACAACCCGCCGAGCGGCCGCGGTGCTCATCTGCATGCACACAAGCAGCATCGCCAAGCGAAAAAACGACCTGAGCGCCATCGTGTCGGTCATGTCCTGTGATTCGTGAAGCCTCGCTTCGCAAGAGCCGAGCCACTCCCCGAACGCCGACACAATCGCGTCGCCCGACCCAAACGCATCCTTCATCGCGATAGGCAGATAAGAGTGGATCATCGAGCACAAGGAGTCCTTGGGCGCAACAAGCGTGTCCTCCACCACCAGCACATAGCACAGGAGCAACAGCCCGCGGCGATCCGACCGTCCGCCGCTCATGAACAACCACATCGCTTCGGAAGCCGCAAACGACAATGCGCGATTGGAGACATCGCCCCGCAACCCCCGCACCAACTGAGCCTTCACCGGCTCGCGGGGGCCGTACTGGGTTTCTGCGACTGAATCGAGATCCGCATCGGTGATTCTTGAGCTCAACAATTCCAGCAGACTCTGCGTCTTGCTTCGGGCCGCCCGGTCTCGCTTCCCGCTTGCATCAACCATCGCCGTGCCTCCTCGCGCCAAACACTGCGATGAGCGAACTGCGGCTTCGCCGGATCACGCTGTCAATGTACGAGGAACCCCCGCCCGCCGCAAGAGCGGACCCCGCCGGATCCAGGGGCGTCGCGCCCCCTTGAAACGCTTGCACCGGCCCGCCCGGGTTGCCCGACACTGTAGCCACTGCTACAGTTGCCCCTCGCAGCCCAACCCGCCATAGTCTCGGCCACGCAATGCACGACGGAGATCCGCAGATGAAACCACCCGCCCCTCGCCGCCTCGCTCTTTCAGCCGCGACCTCGATCGTCGCGCTCACCGCGGCCCCAGCACTCGCGTCCGAGTGGGCCGCCATCTTCAACCACGACGATGTCCCCGAGGGCCCGGCCCTGCGGCCCATCGCCCCCGAGCCCCACCCCTACTCCCTCGATCAGGGACGCTTCCAGATCGAGATCTCCCCCTTCAGCTACGCCTACAACAGGCGCGACGGCGACGGCACACGCATCCGAAGCCACGCGTTCGACATCCCCGCACTTCTCAAGTACGGCCTCACCGACACCATCGATATCCAGGTCGGCGCAGACCTCTTCGTCTGGGAACACTCACGCGAACGAGGCGAGAGCGACTGGGACACCGACAGCGGCTTCGGCGATCTCACCTTCCGCGTCAAGAAGAATCTGTGGGGCAACCAAGGCGAAACACCAACCGCGCTCGCGGTCATGCCTTTCCTCGTCTTCCCCACAGCAACCGGGGGCATGGGCGAGACCGGCATCCGAGGCGGGCTGATGGCGCCTTGGGAATGGGTGTTCGCAGAGGGCTGGTCGCTCGATGTGGTGCCCAGCATCGCCGCGGTCAGAAACCTCGACGACGACGGCTACGAGACCGAGTTCGCGGGCCTCTTCACCGTCAACCGCGAGATCCGCGAGGGACTGGAAGCGTTCGTTGATCTGCACGCCGCCGTCACGACAGAAAGCGGACGCAAGTGGCTCGGCGTGGTCGGTGTCGGCCTGACGATCGAGATCGACGACAACCTCGCCCTCGAACCCGCCGTCCACTTCGGCGTGACCCGCGAGGCCGACGACTTCGCCGCTTCGCTCACGCTCGTCCGCCGCTTCTGAAACGACACCAAGCACATCCCCGCACCCCGCGCCGGCGCCGACAAAGGGCCGGCGTTTTCGCATCAGGTCTTCAGCACGACCCAGAGCGCGTGGATCATCCCCGGGATGTACCCCAGCAGCGTCAGCAGGATGCTCAGCAGCAATTGAAGCCCGACCCCTGCTTTCAGCAACACCGCGATCGGCGGCAGAACAATCGCCAGCAGAACCAGAATCAGACTGCGTTCGTTGCTTTCAGACATGTTGACCTCGTTGATCTGTCTTGAAGTTGCACAGACGCAATAGCGCCTTCGGCGTCCGTCTCAAGACAGTCTACGGGGCACCAGCCATTCTGGATGGCAGAACACAATGAACGATCGGCGTCCTCGATCATCGACCGGAACCGGCCGAGCCAGTCCTTTATCCGACGCGGAGCAGGTCCTCTTCGATCGAAGCCCTGACAGACGAAGAGAGGCGATGGTGGTCCTCGACAAGGTCAACCGATCGCCCGATCAATCGCTCCAGCTCGTTCTGGACACGGGCCAAGGTGATAAGCGTCACATCGGCCGAAGCCGAGAAACCGACGAGAACATCGACATCACCGATACCGGCCGCACCCCTCGCGACGGACCCGAACAGTGCCAGTGACTCGACGCCATCGGTCTGCCGCAACGCCGGCAGCGCTTCGGCGAGCACGCGCAGTATGCGGTCTTCTTCTTGAATCCGCTGGGTACTTCACCCTACCGCCGCGACAACCTTCTTCGCCGCGTCAGTCAGGTCCGTCGCCGCCTGCAGCGTCGGCAGGTCCGAAGCCGCGTCTTCGAGCAGCTTCCGCCCCGCGTCGACATTGGAGCCCTCAAGCCGCACAACCAGCGGGATCTTGAAGCCCAGTTCCTTGGCCGCGTTGATGATCCCCTGCGCGATGATGTCGCAGCGCATGATCCCGCCGAAGATGTTCACCAGGATCCCCTTCACCGAGTCGTCGCTGAGGATGATTCGGAACGCCTCGGTCACGGCTTCCTCGCTCGCGCCGCCGCCGACATCGAGGAAGTTCGCCGGCTCGCCCCCGTGGTGCTTGATGATGTCCATCGTCGACATCGCCAGCCCGGCGCCGTTGACCAGACACCCGATGTTCCCGTCCAGCGCGATGTACGACAGCCCAAACCGCTGCGCACGCAGTTCGGCGGGGTTCTCCTCCGTCGGGTCGAACATCGCCTGGATGTCCTTGTGGCGGAAGGTCGCGTTGTCGTCGAAGTTGAACTTCGCATCGATCGCCAGCACCTGCCCATCGGGATGATCCTGGCTCGGCGGGGTCAGCACCAGCGGATTGATCTCCGCGATGGTGCAGTCCTTATCGACGAAGACCTTCGCCAGCGCCAGCATCACCTTCACCGCCTGGTTCACCTGCTTGCCCACAAAGCCCAGCCGGAACGCGACCGTCCGTGCTTGGTGCGCCTCGAGCCCGACAAGCGGGTGCAGCGGCACCTTCATGATCGCGTCGGGGTTCTTCTCCGCGACCTCCTCGATCTCCACCCCGCCCTCCGACGAGGCGATCAGCACATTGCGCCGCGTCGCCCGATCGGTCGTAATCGCGAGGTAGAACTCCTTCTCGATGTCCACGCCCGCAGCCACCAGCAGACGCTTGACCTCGAGCCCCTCCGGGCCGGTCTGCGGCGAGACCATCTTGTTTGAGAGCATGAACCGGGCCGCGTCGGTCGCGTCCTCGGGGTTGCGCACCAGCTTGACGAACCCGGCCTTGCCGCGCCCGCCCGCGTGCACCTGCGCTTTGATCACCGCGAGGTCGGTCCCCGCGTCTCTCGTCACCTGCTTGTAGGTGCTCGCGGCGTCCTCGATCGACTCGATCACCGCTCCGGGTGGGACGGGAACTCCCGCGTCGGCGAGAAGCTGGCGGGCCTGGTACTCGTGAACTTTCATGGTCGCTCCGTCGGGCAAGCGTCGGGTTGGGTCAGGATAAGGGCCCCATCGTAGCCGCATAAGGACCTCGCCCGACCTCGCCATGGGGAAACAGGCCAACGCGACCCGCCCCGGTTCCCGGTGCCCTACACAAACGCCGGAACAAGACCTTTTCGCCACTGAAGCCCGCGCCACCATCCGCCGATGCCTTCCGCCGAACGGGTGAACGCCACGGAGGAGCGGATGGGCACGCCCGAGCAGCCGCAACAGCAGAATCCCCCCGACCAACTCACCCGCGACTGCGCGATGGACCGGCGCCTGCCCCGCCACACCTGCGACATGGACGCCGCCATCGTCGTCCTCGACGAAGGAGCCCCCGCACTCCGCCGGCAGGTCAAGGTCCGGGACATCAGCCGCGGCGGCGCAGGGGTCACCCTGGCCATCCCCATCGAACGGGGGGTCCCGCTCGTGTTCTTGCTCAACAACCCCGTCGCCGGGGGCAAGCGGGCCGTTTACGCCGTCAGCGCGGGCTGCAAACCCGACAACGACGCGTTCAGGATCGGCATCGAGTTCCTCCCCACACCCCTCCAGATCCGCTGCCAGCCCTGGTTCTGCAGGCTCAACGCCGCCTGATCCGCCCGCAGCGCCGGAACACGACCCCCGGCGGTGGCCCACGCACGCCATGCCCTCCTATGGTTGCTGCCCGCGCCGGGCGGATCGCTCGCCCGCGGACCAAACATCCTTCAAACGAGAGGATCCACGGCGATGGCCAGCGGTACCAAAGGCATCATCTCGCAGGTGATCGGCTCCACCTTCGACGCACAGTTCCCAGACGACGGTTTGCCGGAAATCTACAACGCGGTCACTGTCCAGATCAAGACCGCGTCCGGCGACACCATGCTCACAGGCGAGGTCCAGCAACACCTCGGAGGCGGACGCGTCCGCTGCGTCGCCCTCGGCTCGACCGACGGTCTCTCCCGAGGCGTCGAGTGCGTCGACACCGGCGGGCCCGTCACCGTCCCCGTCGGAGAGAAGGTCCTCGGACGCGTCTTCAACCTCCTCGGCGACCCCATCGACAACATGGACCCGCCGCAGGACGCGCCCCGCAAGCCCATCCACCGCAAGCCGCCAGAGTTCACCCAGCTCAACCCCAACACCGAAGTCCTCGAAACGGGCATCAAGGTCGTCGACCTCCTCTGCCCCTTCGTCCGAGGCGGCAAGATCGGCCTCTTCGGCGGCGCCGGTGTCGGAAAGACCGTCATCATCCAGGAGATGATCGCACGCGTCGCACGCGAGTTCGGCGGCTACTCCGTCTTCTGCGGCGTCGGCGAGCGCACCCGCGAGGGCAACGACCTCTGGCTGGAAATGCAGGAGGCCGAGTACACCGACGAGAACGGCAACAAGGCCCATGTCATCGACAAGGTCGCCATGGTCTTCGGCCAGATGAACGAGCCCCCCGGCGCCCGTCTCCGCGTCGCCCTCTCCGGCCTGACCATGGCCGAGGAGTTCCGCGACGCATCCGGCAAAGAGACCATGATCTTCGTCGACAACATCTTCCGATTCACGCAGGCCGGCTCGGAGGTCTCCGCCCTCCTCGGGCGTATGCCCTCGGCCGTGGGTTACCAGCCCACCCTCTCCACCGAGATGGGTGAGCTCCAGGAGCGGATCACCTCGACGAGCAACGGCGCCATCACCTCGGTGCAGGCCATCTATGTCCCCGCCGACGACCTGACCGACCCCGCCCCCGCCACCGCCTTCGCCCACCTGGACGCCTATGTCGTTCTGGCCCGCGGCATCGCGGAGAAGGGCATCTTCCCCGCCGTCGACCCACTCTCCTCGACCTCCCGAATCCTCGACCCGGGCATCCTCGGCGAGCGCCACTACCGCGTCTCCCGACGCGTGCAGCAGATCCTGCAGCGCTACAAGGAACTCCAGGACATCATCGCCATCCTCGGCGTCGACGAGCTCTCCGAGGACGACAAGCTCGTCGTCTCCCGCGCCCGCAAGATCGAGCGCTTCCTCAGTCAGCCCTTCTTCGTCGCCGAGGTCTTCACCGGCTTCCCCGGCATCTACACCCCGCTCTCGGAAACCATCGACTCCTTCGAGCGTCTCTGCAACGGAGAGGGCGACGACCTCCCCGAGTCCGCCTTCATGTATGTCGGCACACTCGACGACGCCCGCGCCAAGGCCGAGAAGGCCGCAGCCGCGGCCGGCTGAGACCGGCAACCCCCGCAACCCGACCCGCGCCGGACCTATCCGGCGCGGGTTTTTTCATGCAGGATCTGGTAGCATGTCTCCCGGCCAGCCGAGAGCGCGGAGCCAGCGCAAGCAATCGCTATAGGGAACGGGGACAAGCCATGCCACTGACGAGAGGCAATCTCACACTCACCGACGCCGAGGTCGAAGCCGCCGTCGCCGCCAAGAACATCTCCCTCGGAGAGGGCAAGCCCGGCGACCTCGACCGCGTCGCGGCACTCGCCTCCTCAACCTCCGAACTCGAACGCCGCGTCGCCGAAGACCTGCTCGCCTACCTCGCCCTCGACTTCCCCGAGGCGAGAC
>SLFH01000281.1 GCA_007124345.1 Phycisphaerales bacterium
GAGGGGGGTGGGGGTGGGGGGGGGGGGGGGGCTGGGGCCGGTAGCGATTTGGTCGGCGGTGGCGGAGTTGGTATGCTTTGTCGTGTAGTTTGGAGTGTGACCTTGTGGGGCGGCGGCCCCTGTCCGGCCCGAGTGGGCGGGCAGTTGGCGGGTCTTCGCAACAGTTGGGGCCCGGGAGCCGAACAGAGGGATGGCTCCGGGTGAAGCTGCGTCCCCCCGGGGGGCACTGGCGTGCGGGCGCGGCGCGTCCTTGTGGGTCGGCCGTGTTGGAGCGGGAATGATGGTCTGCTGGGCCCGAGGGGTTCCGGCGTCGTCGCGTCGCGACGGCAGAGCACAGAAGATGGAAGCACGCACCATGGACCTGAACCGACACACCGGCCGCCGGGATCTCTGTCGCACGCGCGGCTTCACACTGCTGGAACTTCTGGTGGTGATCGCGATCATCTCGGTCGTGCTGGCGTTGCTGTTGCCGGCGATCGGCG
Source organism: Phycisphaerales bacterium (assembly GCA_007124345.1). Lineage (GTDB taxonomy): Bacteria > Planctomycetota > Phycisphaerae > Phycisphaerales > UBA1924 > SLFH01. The sequence continues at coordinate 483 of SLFH01000281.1, forward strand.
GGGCTCGCAATGTCGCGCGGAACGCGACGACCCAGACGCTCATGCGCGGCTTCGGCGACGCGGTCGACAAGTTCCGCCAGGACAACGACGGGAGGACGCCCGGCGTCTTCACCGCCCGCCAGATGGGCCACCAGGACAATGAGAACCTCGGCTTCACCGCGATGGAGAATGTGCTGCTGGATCTCGCTGGCGGCGTTGTCACGCCCGACTCGCGCGACGCGACGATCCACTACGCCTTCGGCCCCAGCAACGACGCGATCCAGGAGAACCAGCGGTACGGCCCCGCGGGGCGCTTCGTCCGTCCGGACTTCATCGGGAGCGACGGCCCGGGCTACTTCATCCCGCCGTCGAAGTACTTCGTCGAGCAGGAGCGCGGGCCCGACGGCTCGCACTTCCAGCAGAGCGCCAGCAGCGCCAACCAGGCGCCGATCCCCGCGTTTGTCGACGCGTGGGGCACGCCGATGCTGCTCTGGGTCGAGGACGAGTTCGGCCCGAGGGATATCCGCAACATCGATGATTTCGCTCGGCGCAACGCCAGCGGCGGAAGCTCCCGCTTTTACTGGGCCTCCAACGCCGGGTTCCTTCGCTCGCTGGCGCTGGGCGACCGCGGGCGGAACCAGACATGGGCGGCCTCGGGCAGCACAGCGCCGAGCCTGATCGGCGACGGCGCTCCCACGGCTTCGATCCCGGTGACGATGACCGGCTTCCTCGGCAACCCCTCGTATCCGGGCGAGTTCAACGGCGTGAACACGCTGCCGAACGCCGCCCGCGGACGCATCGTGATCCAGTCCGCCGGGACGGACGGGATCATCCTGGCCGCCAGCGACTCCGGGGCGATCAACAGCGGCGCCTCGCAGCGATCGGGCGGGGGGAACTACACGATCGCCGGCGGGGGGCTCCGCTACGGACGCAACTTCTTTACTGGGGATGGGGCGCGTCTGGAACGCAACGGCTCCCCCGCGACCGAGGATGTCGCCGAGCGTTTCAACGATCTCTTCCAGTCGTTCGGCAACTGAGCACCGGCGGCACAACCGATCAACACACAGAGCACCGGCGGGCCTTCCGCCGGTGTTTTTCTTTGTGCTGCGGCTTCGGGTTGCTCAGGGAAGACCCGATCCTTCGCTCAGGGATCGGCTTCGGGCGGTGTTGGAGGAAGAGCGGGTTGACATCCGCCTCTGATTCCGGATACTGCGGCCCATGGTCGGGGCCGGGACGAGCCAGTCGGACAGTGAGCACTCGGGGGCGTCTTTGCGCGCGTGGACGGCGTTGGGGTGCTTTGCGGTGGGCGTGGTGCTGTGGCGATGGCTCGGGCCGGCGTACGGGGGCGCGCCGGCCGCGGCGTGGTTCGCGCTCGCGTGCTGCGTGCTGGTGTTCTCGGGCCTGTCGCGGTGCGTTGCGTGCAAGCCCGCCCTCGGGCTCGCGGTCGTGGTCTGCGGCGCGGGGTGGGCGACGCTGCGGATCGACGAGCACCCGTCGCGCCTCGGCGCGATGCACCTGCGCGTGGCCGATCCGGCGACCGACCGCCGCCTGATCGAGCTCGAAGGCGTGGCGCTTGAGACGCCCGCGCCGATCGGGGAGCGGCGCGGGGCGATGGCCGGGTTTCTGCGTTTCGGGGGCGAGGGCGAGCGGTTTTCTCTTCGGATCGAATCGCTGCGGGGCGACGAAGGCGGGCGGGCTTCAGCAGGATTCGTGCGCGTGTTTGTGGGCGAGGGTCTTGAAGGGCGGGTGCGCGCGGGCGATCGCGTGCGGCTGGCGGGGAGGTTCCGCGCGCCCGAGCCGCCCTTGAACCCGGGCCAGCGCGACTCCAGACCTCTGCTCGCCCAGCGGGGCGAGATTGGCTCGGTGGATGTGCCGTTGGCTGGGCTGGTGGAGGTGCTGCCGGAAGAGCGCGGTGTTTGGGGTCGGGCTGCGCGCGTGGTTGAGTCAATGCGGGCGCGTGCGGGCGCGGTGTTCGCTGGCTCGGGTGACACGCCGCACGACGGCGCGACGATGATGCAGGCGCTGATCCTGGGCGAGACGGAGGCGGACGATGCGCCCTTGCGCGGCGTGTTCATCCGCGTTGGCGTGGCGCACCTGCTGGCGATCAGCGGGTTTCACCTTGCCGTGATGGCCGGGGCGACGCTGTGGTTTGTGCGCCTGACGGGGGATCGGGGGCGGCTTGAGCCGCTGCTGGTCGCGGTGCTTGTGCTGGCGTATCTGGTGATCGTGCCCGCGAAGACACCGATCGTGCGGGCCGGGGCGATGGTGCTGATCCTGCTGCTGGCCGAGAGCACGGGGCGGCGGTACGACCGGCTGGCGCTGCTCGGATGGATCGCGCTGGGGCTGCTCGTGTGGCGCCCGCTGGATGTCTTTGCGCTGGGGTGGCAGCTCTCGGTGGGATTGACGGCGCTGCTCTTGTGGGCCGGGCCCCGCGTGGACCTGATGCTCCGCGGGCCGACGGTCGACGGCAAGCCGATCCGGGGATTGATCGACGACCGGCCATCGTTCTCGCGTCTGCTGCTGCGACGGGTGACGGTCGGGGTGGTGCTCGCGTTTGCGTGCTGGGTGTTTTCTGCGCCGGCGGTGCTGGCGCAGACGGGTGTGTTCAGCCCGCTGAGCGCGCCAGCGACTGTGCTGGCGACGCCGATGGTGGTGGTCTCGCTCTGGGCGGGGTACATCGCGTTGGGCGTGGGCGTGGTGCTGCCCGAGGTCGGGCGTGCGATGGCCGGGCCGGTGGCGGCGTTTGCGGGCGAGATCGCGGCGTTTGTCTCGTGGATCGACCGCCTGCCAGGCGCGTCGATGCGCGGGGCGGATGCGCCGGCGTGGTGGGCGGTGCTGACGACAACTTCGCTGTGCGTGGCGGTCGGGGCGGGGCGGTGTTGGATGAGGCGTGCGGCGATTGGGCTCGTGCTGGGTCTGTGTGTTTGGATGGGCCTGGAACGATGGCGAGAGGACGCGCTGGGCGATGATGTCGTGCTGCGGCTGGAAACCATCGCGGTCGGCGACGGGTCGTGCCACCTGATACGCAGCGGGGAGAGCGCGATCCTCTTCGACTGCGGGTCGACCTGGCCGGGTGTCGGCACGCGGCGCATCCCCGACGCCTTGCGGGCGCTGGGCGTGCGACGCATCGACGCGGCGTTTGTCACGCACCCGGACTTCGACCATTACAGCGGGCTGATCGATGTGTCGTCGCAGTTCGAGATCGGGATGCTGGTGGTCGAACGCCAGACGCTCGACGCCGCGGAGCAGCGCCCTTGGGGGCCCGAGCGGGCGCTCTTGGACCACTTCCGATCGATCGGTGTGCCGATCCGCGAGGTGCGGGCCGGGGACACAACGCGGATCGGGGACGCGACGATGCGGGTGCTCTGGCCGCTCGCCGGGCTGGAGGGTGTGTCGTCGAATGATTCTTCGATCGTGGGGCTGTTCGAGGTGCAGACTGACGGCGGCGACCGGACGCTGCTGATGACCGCCGACGCGATGGGGCGCGCGATCGAGGGGATGGTCGCCGAGGTGGAGCGGCTGGTCGGAGAGCGCGGGTTGGATGTGATGGAACTGCCCCACCACGGGTCGTTTGTGCCGCAGGCCGCGGCGATGATCGAACGCCTGGATCCGAAGATCGTCGTGCAATCCTCGGGCCCGCGGCGGCTTCGCGAGCTGCGCTGGCTTGGCGTGCGCGACGGGCGGGCGTGGCCCGTGACGGCGCGGGACGGGGCGGTGAGTGTTGAGGTTTTGCGGGATGGGAGTGTGCGGATGAAGACATGGCGCGGGGATTGAGCTTTGGATTTGAGTTTGGGGCTTGGCTTTGGGGTTGGGCGTGCCACCGACCTCCGACGGAGGTCGGTGCTTCGGTGCGACTTCTATTTGAATCACAATCTATCTGATTTGGATGTCGAACGGCACCGACCTCGCAGAGCCGAGGTCGGTGGCACGGGGCTCTTTGTTCCGCTCTATCGCAACGGCCTTGCGGGGACGCCGGCCACTGTTCGGGCGTCGGGCACATCGGCGACGACGACCGCGCCGGCGCCGATGGTGCAGCCTTCGCCGATCTTCACGCCCGGGAGCACGCGCGAGCCGAGGCCGATGAGCGTGTCGCGCCCGATCATGACTGCGCCGCCGAGGACGCAGGCGGGGGCGAGGTGGCAGTTTTCGCCGATGCTGCAGTCGTGCTCGACGATCGCGCCGGAGTTGATGATCGCGTGGTCGCCGATGGCCGCGGCGGTGTGCACGATCGCGCCCGGGCCGATCCAGACGCCCCGGCCGATCGCGGCGCTGGGCGAGACGGAGGCCTTGGGGTGCAGCGGCGAGATCCAGCGGCCGGCGTCCGCGAAGGCGTCGAGCACCTTTCTTCGGAACGCGACATCGCCGATGCCGAGGACGAAGCTATCAGAAGCTTCCGGCGAGCCGAGCATCGAGAGGGGCCCGAGCCTCGAAAGGCCCCGGCGGACCAAGAGCGGCTCTGATGCGTCGTCGAGCAGCCCCCGCACCTGGACGCCGAGCAGGGTGAGCGTCTCCATGACAACCGAGGCGTGGCCCCCGCCCCCGACGAGGACGACGGGGCCGGCAGCGAGATCGGGGGGGGGGTGAGGGGAGTGCTGGTCCATCGGGAGTGATCTTCGGCCGCCGGGGGGCGGCGGCGACAGACAACCCTACCCTCGATCAGGCTTCGCCGCCCCAATGCCCCCTTGCCCCCCGCGAGGTTTGTCCCAGAGGTCCCGCATGGATCAGGTCCGCGTCGGATTCGTCCGTTATCTGAACACCGCCCCGCTGGTGGAGGGTCTGAAGGCGCTGAAGACGGTGGAGCTGTCGGCCGCGGTGCCCTCGCGGATCGTCGGGATGCTCGCCTCGGGCGAGGTGGACATCGGGCTGGCGTCGGTGATCGACGCGTTGCGTTCGCCGGTGCCCTTGGCGATCCTGCCGGTGGGGATGATCGGGTGCGAGGGGCCGACGCTGACGGTGCGCGTATTCTCCAAAGCGCCGATCGAAAAAACGACGCGGATCTACGCCGACACCGACAGCCATACTTCGGTGGCGCTCTGCCGCGTGGTGATGAAGCGGGTGTATGGCCTCGATGTCGAGATCGCGGACTTCGACGCGCGCGAGCGGATCGCCGCCGGCGATGACGCGGGGGAATGGCCCGAGTCGATGCTGCTGATCGGCGACAAGGTCGTGGCCGATTCGCCCCCGGCGGTGCGCTACCCGCACCAGCTCGACCTGGGGCAGGCGTGGCTGGACTGGACGGGGCTGCCCTTCGTGTACGCGGTCTGGATGTGCCGCGAGGCGGAGGCGAACGACCCGTCGATCGCTGCCGCGGCGGCGGTGCTCGACCGGACGCGCTTGCACAACAAGACGCGGATCGACTGGATCATCCGGACGCACGCGCCGCGTCACCGCTGGCCGATCGACCTGGCGAGCCGCTATCTCGGCGAGCTCTTGCGGTACGACCTGGGCGATCGCGAGCGGGAGGGGATGCTGCGTTTCTTTGACGAGGCCCGGAAGCTGGGCCTTGCGCCCGAAAGGACGCCCCCGTGGGTGTCGTTCAGGGATGTGATCGGGTCGGCGCAGGGGCAAGGCTGAACGGCTCGCCTGAACCGTTGGGCCCGGAAGGCGAATGGTGCAGCGTGCCGGCTCTCGCGAAAATCCGGGTAAGAACGCTCGCCGATCTGGCGGGGCAGCTCCGCTACACGCCGAAAAAGACGCTGCGGACGCAGATCGAGCGGGCCGAGGCGCTCGCGTCGGAGATCGAGCCGAGCGAGCTCTACAGCGTCGCCTGGATCGTCGCGCGTGTGACCGGGCGCGAAACGAAGGACACCGGCGAGGATGTGAGCGTGCCGGGCGAGGCGTTGCTCTCTGACCTCTCGGCGCTGGTCGAGCGCCTGTGCGAGGCGGCGCATCTCGAACCGGACGAGGTCGAGGCGGAGGCGTTGGGCGTCGAGGAGCTCGCGTCGCGATGGGGGGTGAGCCGGAGAACGATCGAGCGGTACCGGCGTCAGGGGCTGATCGCCAGGCGCGTGCGCGACGCGGACGGCAAGACGCGCCTGCTCTTCCGGACGGGCGCTGTCGAACGCTTCGAGTCGCGCAGCAAGGGCAGGATCAGCAAGGCGGCGTCGTTTACACGGATCGACCCGAAGACGCGCGAGGCGATCGTGCGCCGGGCGCATCGCTACAAACACTCGCTGGGCTGGTCGATGAACCAGGCCGCCGAGCGCTTGGCCGAGAAGTACGGGCGCACGCGCGAGGGCGTGCGACGCGTGCTGCTCGCCCACGACCGAGACGCGGACGAGCCGGTCTTTGCGCCCGTGCGACCGGGCAGCCGCGAGGACGGGGCGAGGGCGCTGGAGATGGCTCGCCTCGGCGTCGAGCCTTCGGAGATCGCCGAAACGATCGGGCGCACGACGCGGGCGATGCGCCGCGCGATGCTGGTCGATCGCCTGCACCGGTTGCTTGA
>SLFH01000344.1 GCA_007124345.1 Phycisphaerales bacterium
TCAGCGCCTATCAGCAACTGGGCGACCGCTACGCGCACACCGGCCGGCTCGTGGATCCCAACGGCCCGTACCGCGCCGTCTTCCAGACCAACAGCTGGGGATCGCCCCGCAACCTCGTGTACTCGAACATCTCTGCGGAAATGGACGAGGTGCTCTTCGACCACAACATCCTGATCACCCAGTCGCAGTCCAACTCCGGCAACCGCCAGTCGCGCCCGCAGGCGTGGGCGAAGAACATCGTTTCCGTCGGCGGCGTCCGTCACCAGAACACGCTGACCAAGTCCGACGACTCGTGGTCCGGCGGCGCCAGCATCGGCCCCGCAGACGACGGGCGCATCAAGCCCGACCTCACGCACTTCTACGACAACATCTTCACCTCCGGCGGCAGCAACGACACCAACTACACCAGCTTCGGCGGCACCAGCGGCGCGACGCCGATCACCGCCGGGTACTTCGGTCTGCTCCACCAGATGTGGGCGCAAGGCGTCTTCGGCAACGATGTTTCCGGCGGCGATATCTTCGACGAGCGCCCCGCGGCCAGCACCGCCAAGGCGATCGCGATCAACACCGCCTCGCAGTACTCGTTCAATAGTCCCAGCGCGGACCTCTCGAGGGTCAAGCAGGGCTGGGGCATGATCGACATGGCGATCGCCTACCAAGACCGCGATCGGCTGTTCGTGATCAACGAGAGCGAGATGCTCGGCGAGTTCGAAGACTACGCCCGCAATGTCATCGTCTCGCCCGACGACCCGGACCTGCGCATCACGCTCGTCTACCGCGACCCCGCGGGCAACCCCGCCGCTTCGGTCGCCCGCATCAACGACCTGAGCCTCCGTGTCGTCTCGCCGTCGGGCGTCGAGTACTGGGGCAACAACGGCCTGCTCGAGGGCAACTGGTCGGTCCCCGGCGGCGACTCGAACACCGTCGACACGGTCGAGAATGTCTTCGTCCAGAACCCCGAGCCCGGCGCGTGGCGCGTCGAGGTCATCGCCGACGAGATCAACCAGGACATCGTGCCCTCCGAACCGGGAGCGCAGGCCCTCTTCTCGCTCGTGATCGCCGGCGGCGAAGTCCTTCCCGACGCGTTTGTCTACAACCTGCCCGCAGATCCGCCCGTCGCGGCCGCGCCCGGCGACAGCATCCGCTTCAACATCGAGATCGTGCCCGGCGGCGAGACCGTCGATCCGAACGACACCTTCCTGAACTACCGGTTCGACGACGGACCGTTCATCAGCATGCCGCTCACCTACCTCGGCGACGACCTGTACGAGGTCGAGCTGCCCGTCGTACGCTGCGGCGACAGGCCCGAGTACTACATCAGCGCGGTCGGCGACGGCGGCGCCGGCACCGAGTTGACCATGCCTGTCAACGCGCCCACGACCGTCTTCCGAACCGACATCGGCGGGTTCGAGCTGATCTACACCGACGACTTCGAGAACGACGCGGGCTGGACAGTCGTCAACGAGAACCTCGTCAGCGGCGCCTGGGTCCGCGACTGGCCCGCCGCCGGCGGCGCCTGGGGCGACCCGGTAGCCGACTTCGACGGTTCCGGTCGGTGCTGGATCACCGGCAACGAGCCCGGGCGCTCGGATGTCAACGGCGGCCCGACCCGGCTCATCACCACGCCCTTCGAGCTCCCCCAGGGCACCGTCTTCGTCGAGCTCAACTTCGCCGAATGGTTCTACAACAACACCAACGACGACCCCTTCTGGGTCGAGGTCTCCAACGACGGGGACAACTGGGAAGAGATCTACAGGCGAGTCGGCGGCAGCGGCGGCTGGCGAGTCCGTTCCATGGTCGTCCGCGACCAGGCCGACCTCTCCCAGCCGATCCAGTTCCGCTTCAGCACCCAGGACATCGGCGGCAACTCCATCACCCAGGCGGGCATCGACGCGATGTCGATCCGTGTCTTCGGGTGCGCAGACACCTGCCGCGCTGATATCAACGGCGACGGCGTCGTCGACGCCGACGACTTCTTCGAGTTCCTCTCCCTCTTCGCCGCCGGCGATCCGGTCGCCGACATGAACGGCGACGGTGTCATCGACGCGGACGACTTCTTCGAGTTCCTGTCGCTCTTCGCCGCCGGCTGCCCGTAATCGGGCCTCCCGGCGACGCCTGAGTCCCATCCTTCGAGCGCCCGTCGCCCCGTGCGGCGGGCGTTTCTTTGCGCCCCGCTCCGGTTATTCGCTCTGCGCCGCATGCGCGGGTCATTCCCTTTGCACCGTCGCGCATCGCGTGCTCGATCGTCTCCCGGGTGGCTTTCCGCCCCGGCGAATCGCATCCTTGCTGGAGAACGACGCCGCCCCGGCGTCCCCGGGCCCAGGCCCTTCTCGAAGCAAAGGACTGCAATACATGCCTGTCAGGACCGCGACCTTCTGCTCGGCCGTGTTCGTTTCTTCGATGGCGCAGGCCCATCCCGCATGGTCGCTCTCGACCGACGGGTTCGCGATCAGGTCGGGCGGAGACATCCTGATGGGGCACCGGGCCGAGGTCATCGGGGGAGACATCTTCACGGCCGGCAGGCTCCACATGCAGCACGACTCGTGGACCAATGGGACCGCGTACTACGGCACAAGCCTGCAGGCGAAGCACGCCGCGGGCGCGGGGGGCGGCTTCGAACAGTCCTCCGCCCCGTTCGGAGGCGCTCCCTGGTCGATCCCCGACATCGGGTCGGCGAACATCAGCGTCGGCCACGACGGCGCCTGGACGGTCGGCGCCGGCGCGTACCGGAACCTCGACGCGAAGCACCGCGCCTCGGTCGGTCTCTCGGCCGGCGAGTACGTCTTCCGCTCGATCAGCTTGGGCCACGACGCGGTGTTGAATGTCGACACCACGCTCGGGGATGTGTTCATCTTCGCCGAACGCGATGTGCAGCTCGGGCAGCGGGCGAAGATCAATGTCACCGGCGAGGGCGGCGTCTACCTCGTCGCGGGCGACAGGGTCAGCTTCGGCCACGACTCGGTCGCAGAAGCGGCGGTCTTCAGCCTCGCCGGACGCGTCGACATGGGCCAGCGGGCCGAACTGACCGGCTCGATCCGGGCGCACGGAGAGGTGTCGCTCGGCCACGACGCGTCGCTGCTCCATCGGGCGTTCGGTCCCTCGGTGCAGGCTGTGATCCCAGCTCCGGCGACCGCCGCCATGCTCGCCCCCGGGCTGTTGCTGCTCGGACGCCGTCGCCGCTAAAGGCTCCACGCCGGTGTGTCGCCGGTCGCTGATTCGGTGAACGGGGCGGCCTTCAGGCCGCCTCGTTCTCTTTATGCGTCGAGTCAGACTTCCGCCCGATCCATGAGAAGCAGACGCCCAGCAGCCGGGGCCCGTCGATCGGCTTCGATGTGTAGTCGTCGCAGCCCGCGTCGAGGCAGCGTTGGCGGTCTTCGGCCATCGCGTGGGCCGTGATGGCGATGATCGGAGTCCGGACGCCCTCGTTCCGGAGCGCCCGTGTCAGTTCCAGCCCGTCCATCTCGGGCATCTGGATGTCGGTCAGCACCAGGTCGTAGGGCTTGCCGGACGCCACGGCCTCGCGGAACTTCTGCAGTGCCTCGCGCCCGTTCTCGGCGATGTCGACCGCTGCGCCCGCCCGCTTGAGGTGGAAGCCGATCAGGCGTTGGTTGTCGACGCCGTCTTCGGCGAGCAGGATCCGGCCGGAGATCGCCATGCGGGACGCCGACCGGGGCTGCCCGGTCTGCGTCGACTCCTCAAGCGACGAGGCGAGCGCCGAGCCGGGGAGCACTTCGACAGGCAGGCGGACGCGGAAGCACGAGCCGCGTCCGGGCTCTGACCAGACGAGGTCGACCTCGCCCCCCATCAGTTCTGTGCAGCGCCTGCTGATCACCAGGCCCAGTCCCGTGCCGCCATGCTGGCGCCGGATGCTGTTGTCCGCCTGCGTGAATGTCGTGAAGAGGCGTTTCTGCTGCTCGGGCGTCAGCCCCGGCCCGGTGTCGGTGATGTCGATGGTCAGGCCGAGCCTCGCGTCGTCCCTGGGCGTCGTGTCGATCGTGACCGAGACCGATCCGCGGTCGGTGAACTTGACCGCGTTGCCGAGAAGGTTCAGCAGGGTCTGGCGCAGGCGGGTCGGATCGACGCGCACGCGTGTGGGGATGGGCTTCTCAAGCCGCCACTTCAGCTCGACGCCCTTGCTCTTGCCCCGGACGCCCATCAGCCGCAGCGCGTCGCGCAGGAGCAGTGGGAGGTCTGTCTCGACCGGCTCGATCTGCATCCGGCCGGCCTCGATCTTGGAGATGTCCAAGATGTCGTTGATGATCGTCAGCAGGTGCTCCCCGGCAGAGACGATCGTCTCGACCGCTTCGCGCCGGGCCTTCGGATCTTCGATCGCGCCCTCCTCGCCGAGGATCTCGGTGTAGCCCAGGATCGCGGTCAGCGGCGTGCGGATCTCGTGGCTCATGTTGGCGATGAACTCGCTCTTGGCCCGGTTGGCGGACTCGGCGGCGTCGCGGAGCTCCTCGAGCTCCTCAGCGCGACGAGCAAGCTCGCGGCGAGCGAGGTATTGCTCGGTGATGTCGTGCATGATTCCGTGGATCCGAACGACGCTGCCGCTCTCGCAGACTGGATGGCCCTGGATGCGGACCCAGGTCTCTCTGCCGTGGACAGGGGAGAGGGGGACTTCGAGGTCCCAGGGTTCGCCGTACTCGACCCCTCGGCGTACCGACTGGATCACCAACTCGCGCACCTGGGGCGGGTAATAGTCAAAGCCGTCACCGAGATCCATAGTGGTGCCCGGCGGAAGCCCGCAGATGCGGCAGATCTCGTCGGTCAGAAACAGGTCCTGCGTCTGGACATCGAACTCCCACCCGCCGACATGTGCGATGGCGTTGGTCTGTTCGAGCAGCGTGGCGAGCCGGTGCATCCGCTCCTCGGCCGCCTTGCGCTCGGTGATGTCCGAGATCATCCCGTGCCAGATAATCGAGCCGTCGGGGTGAGCGGACGGAACCGACTGCCCCCTGATCCACCGGACCGAGCCGTCGACATGCCTGATCCGGAACTCGAACCGCCAGGTCTTCATGGTCTGCGCGGACTCGATGATCGAAGCGTCCATCGCCTCAGCGTCTTCAGCTTCGACCAGCGACATGATCAGCGAGGGATCCTCCTTGAGTCGATCGTGGCGGATGCCGCAGAGTTCCTCGACGCCCTCGCTGATGTACAGGAAGTCTGTGGCCCCGTCGGGGTGCATCCGGAACTGGTAGACGGCGCCGGGGATCTGGCGGGTGATGTCGCGGATCCTGGCCTCGCTCTCTGCAAGGCGCTGCTCGACGAGCTTGCGCTCGGTGATGTCCAGCACCATGCCGTGGAGCACAACGACCTCGCCCGCTTCATCACGCTCGACAGCCGTCCGGTCGTAGATCCAGCGTTCCGATCCGTCGCTGCAGACGATCCGGTATTCCTGCTCGTAGCATTCAAGGCCCGCGGCGAGATGCTCTGCCACCTCGGTGCCGACGCGTTCGAGGTCGTCCGGGTGCACCATCTTTGCGAACGGCATCTTGCCGCTCAGCAGGTCCTCGGCCTTGAACCCGAACTGGTCGACATTCTTCGAGACCAGCGAGACCGGCCAGCCCGGTTCGGGTAGCCACTGGAAGAGCACGACATTCGAGGTTTCAAGCACCAGGTTGTGACGCCTGAGGAGCCGGTGCGACTCTCGGTCGGCCGTCAGGTCTCTGAAGAACCACACCCGAGCGAGCGGTCGCCCGCCCGTCTCGGCGATCGGCTCGCTCCGGACCTCCATGGCGCGACCGTCATGGAACTCGACTTCCAGGCGCAGCGGCGCTGCACGGCCGTCGAACGCCCTCATCACATCGCGGATCGCATTGTCCGCGTTGTGGGCGTTCTGGATGATCCGGCCGACGGCTTGCACGCCCGATCCGCCCTGGCAGACTCCGGCCTCGCCGAGCATCGACGCGAACGCGCCGTTGAAGCGAAGGATGCGGCCGTCACTGTTGGTCACCAGAATCGCGTCCGACGAGGCCTCGGCCTGCGCCTCAAGGAGCGACTTTTGGAACTCGATCTGGCTCGCCGCGTTCTGGCGGGCGGTCAGATCGATCGCGGCGCCGACGACACGCACGGCTTTGCCCGATTCGTCTCGGATGATGTACGCGCGATCAAGGACGTTCGCGTACCGCCCGTCCGCCCTGAGGAATCGGTACTCCCCGGACCAGTGGGATTCGTCCCCTTCCACCGCCTTCTCGAGGCCCTCGACAACCCGCGTCCTGTCTGCGGGGTGGACCACCGAGGCCCACCAGCCGATGTCTGCGCGGATCTGGTCGGGATCCCAGCCCAGGGCAGAACGGAGGTTTTCGTTCCACCAGATCGTCCCCGCAGCGAGATCGTAATCCCAGACGACATCCTCGGTCGCTCTGCTGAGCAGCCGGAATCGGTCGTGGTTGATCGACAGTTCGGTCTCGACATGCTTGCGTTCGTCGATGTTCCGGAATGTCACCGCGACGCCGTCACCGACTTTCGCGGCCGAGACCTCGAACCAACCGCGCAGGTCTGGACGGTCGTAGTGCAGTTCGCACCGGAACGCCTCGCCGGTCTCGGCGACCCGGATGTACCGTTCCAGGAGCCCGGCCTCGATCACGCCCGGAAAGACCTCCGTCAGCATCATCCCGGCGACATCCGTACCGGCCTTGCCCAGCAGTTCATGGGCGGCGTGGTTCATCATGATGAACCGGAAATCGACGATCCGGTCGTGCTCGTCACGCACACTCTTGAGGGCGTAGACGCCGTCCAGCGAGGCTTCGAGAACGCCAGCCAAGAGCTCGCGTTGGGCGTTGAGCTGCTCGCGCCGGTCCTTCTCCTCGGTGATGTCGCGCTCGATCGCGATGAAGTGGGTCAACCGCCCGTCGTCGTCGACGATCGGCTGCA
>SLFH01000217.1 GCA_007124345.1 Phycisphaerales bacterium
CGGTGCCCGCACGCCGACGGGCCGCTGGGCGAAGGGTTTGTGCAGGGCGACGCGATCGTCTGCCCGCTGCACTACTGGGAGTTTGACATCAGGACGGGCGAGTACCTCGACGATCCGGAGGTCTGCGTCCGACGCTACGAGACGCGGGTTGAAGGTTCGGATGTGCTGGTGAAGGTCTGCTGAGGGACGGAAGATCGGGCGGACGCCCGCGGATGAAAGAACACACGAATCGGGCCGCAGGGCCCGGAGGCAAGAGCGACATGCATGAACCGCTGCTGAAGATCGAGGGCCTGTGCGCCGAGGCCGGGGGCGTTGAGATCCTCCGAGGTCTGGACCTCCAGGTGAACGCCGGCGAGGTGCACTCGATCATGGGCCCCAACGGCTCTGGCAAGAGCACACTGGCGAAGGTGCTCGCCGGGCGCGAGGGCTACGAGGTGACCTCCGGCTCGGTGCTCTACAAGGGGCAGGACCTCCTGGAGCTCGAGCCCGACGAGCGGGCGCGCGAGGGTGTCTTCCTCGCGTTCCAGTACCCCGTCGAGATCCCGGGCGTGAGCAACATGCAGTTCCTCAAGGAGTCGATCAACGCCGTGCGGACGCACAGGGGACAGGAGCCTCTGGACACGGTCGGCTTCCTGGGCGAGCTGCGCGAGAAGCTGGCGGTGGTCGGCATGAACGAGCAGCTCTTGCAGCGCTCGGTGAACGAGGACTTCTCGGGCGGCGAGAAGAAGCGGTACGAGATCGTGCAGATGTCGCTCTTGGAGCCCTCGCTCTGCGTGCTCGACGAAACCGATTCGGGCCTGGACATCGACGCGCTGCGCGTTGTCTCTGAGGGCATCAACCGGATGCGTTCGCCAGAGCGGGCGATGGTGCTGGTGACCCACTACCAGCGGCTCCTGAACTATGTGCAGCCCGACATCGTGCATGTGATGGTCGGGGGACGGATCGCACAATCGGGCGGAAAGGAGTTGGCGCTGCAGCTTGAGGAGCGGGGCTACGCCGACTTCACCGGCGTCGACGACCCGGCCCAGCAGACGAACCCGCAGGAGGCATCGGCATGAAGGGCGCTACCGAGACTCCCCAGCACACCGCCTCGACCCTGGTCGAGCTCGTCGAGCGAGGCGGGGCCGCGATCGAGGGCGACGCCCCCTCGTGGCTGCGCGACGCGCGGGCCATGGCGATCGAGCGGGCGGCCGCCATCGGCCTGCCCGCCAAGACCGATGAGGAGTGGCGCTACACCGACCCGAAGCCGCTGCTGGAGGGGCAGTTCTCGCTGCCTCGGCCCGGCGCGCACGAGGGCGATGATCCTTGCGAGCACATGGAGATCGAGGCTTCGGCGAGGATCGTCTTTATCGACGGTCGGCTCGCGCCCGAGCACTGCCGCCTGAGCGGGCTGCCTTCGGGCGTCGAGGTCTCGCTGGTCGGGACCGGCGAGGAGGCGGATGTTGAAGAACGGCTGGCGCCGATCGTGGCGCAGGGGATCGGCGGGGCTCGCGACGGGCTCGAAGCGCTCGGCGCTGGGCTGATCACCGGGGGCGTGTTCGTCCGTGTTGACGCCGGTGTGACGCTGGAGAAGCCGATCGTCGTCGTGTTCAGGGCGGAGGACGGCTCGCCGGTGCTGAGCGCCCCGCATATCACGCTGATCGTGGGCGAGGGGGCGCGTGCGTCGGTGATCGAGGACCACCAGGGCTCGGCGGGCGCCACGGGGCTTACGCTCGGGCGGTCGGAAGTCCGCGTCGCCAAGGGCGCGCACGCCGAGCACGCGATGCTGCAACGCGAGGCGCCGGGGCGTCACCATGTCTCCACCCTGCGGCTGATCCAGGACGCCGAGAGCCACTTCCACAGCGACCGCATCCTGCTGGGCGGCGCCGTCACGCGCAACAACATCCACGCGACGCTGCAGGGCGAGTCGTGCGAGGCGGTCTTCAACGGGCTGTACACCCCCGAGGAACGCCAGCACCACGACAGCCACATCCGCGTCGAGCACATGGCGCCGGGGTGCAACAGCCGCCAGTACTACCGGGGCATCCTCGCCGACCGGTCGCGGGCGGTGTTTACCGGCCGGATCTATGTGAAGGATGTCGCGCAGCAGACCGACGCGATCCAGAGCAACTCGAATCTGCTGCTGTCGGACGCGGCGCAAGCGGTCGCTAAGCCGCAGCTTGAGATCTACGCCGACGATGTGCGTTGCACGCACGGCGCGACGAGCGGGCAGCTCGACGCGGACGCGGAGTTTTATCTTCGCGCGCGCGGCGTGCCCGAGCGGGTCGCCAAGCTGCTGCTCCTGCAGGCGTTTGCGGGGGAGAACATCGACCGCATCGAGAACGAGGCCTTGCGCTCGACGGTGCACGCGTTGGCCGACGATCGGCTGGGCGCAGCGCTGGAACGCAACGCCTGAGATCGGCGGGGCGGGCGGGAAGAAGGGCACACATGAGCGAATACGCCAACCCGGAACGACTTGTCTCGACGGACTGGGTCGACAAAAGGCGCGGTGATCTCGGCAGCGTCCGCATCGTCGAATCCAACGAGGATGTGCTGCTGTACGACACCGGGCACATCCCCGGGGCCGTCAAGGTCGACTGGCACAACGACCTTCAGCACCCGGTCCTGCGCGACTACATCACGCCCGAGATGTTCGCAAAGCTCTGCTCGCGCCTGGGCATCGGCCCCGACACCACGGTCGTGTTCTACGGCGACAAGAGCAACTGGTGGGCCGCCTACGCCCTCTGGGTCTTCACCATGTTCGGGCACGAGAAGTGCGTGCTGATGAACGGCGGGCGAAAGAAATGGCAGGATGAGGGCCGGCCGATGACGACCGACAAGCCCGACCTGCCCGCCAAGGACTACCCCACGCCGGCGATCAATTTTTCGAACCGGGCGTTCAGAGACGATGTGCTGCGGTACAGCCGCGAGCGAGGGCCGCTGATCGATGTGCGTTCGCCGGGCGAGTTCACCGGTGAGCTGACGCACATGCCCGATTATCCGCAGGAGGGGGCGCAGCGGGGCGGGCATGTGCCCGGGGCCGACAATGTGCCCTGGGCGCGTGCGGCCAACGAGGACGGGACCTTCAAAAGCCGCGAGGAACTCGAGGAGATCTACCTCGGCGAGGCGGGGCTGAGCCCGGGCGACGATGTGATCGCGTACTGCCGCATCGGGGAGCGGTCGAGCCACACCTGGTTCGTGCTCAAGCACCTGCTGGGGTTCCCGCGCGTGCGGAACTACGACGGCTCGTGGACCGAGTGGGGCAACCTCGTCGGCATGCCGATCGAGACGGGGCCTGGCAAGAAGACCTGAACCTACGATTGCGCCAGTGAGCAAGCTCGACGACATCATCTCGACCTTCCGCTCGTTCGAGGGCGAGATGCGCCTGCAGGTGCTGCTCGACTACGCCAACGGTCTGCCCAAGCCGCCGCCCGAGTTGATGGCCACGATCGGCAAGGATGACGCCGCCCGCGTGCACGAGTGCATGACGCCGGTTTGGCTCTGGGTGGTGCCGGGCGAGGGCGGCGAGGGTGGAAAGTCGGTGAAGCTGTTCGTCCATGTGGGCGAGGAAGCGCCGACGGTGCGGGGCGTGCTCTCGGTGATCGTGCACGCCTACGAAGGCGCGACGGCGGACGAGATCGCAGCCATGCCCGAGGACCTCATCGAACGCCTCGGCCTGAGCCCGGTGTTGCGGATGAACCGCGTGATCGGGCTGCACGCGATGATCAAGAGGATCAAACGCGAGACGGCGGCGCACGCCGCGAACGCAACGGAAGCACCGGAGGCCGGCCGATGAGCGAGAGCACAAACGAACTCCGGGACCGTGTGATCGCGGCGATCCGCAAGGTGCACGACCCGGAGATCCCCGTCAACATCTACGACCTCGGGCTGATCTACGAGCTGACGCTCGAAGGCGACAAGCTCCGCGTGAAGATGACGCTGACAGCCCCGAACTGCCCCGTCGCCGACCAGATCGTGGCCGATGTCGCCAAGGCCGTGCGGGGCGTTGAGGGCGTTGGCGAGGCGGAGGTCGACCTCGTGTTCGACCCGCCCTGGTCGCCGGCAAAGATGACCGATGTCGGACGGCTGGAGCTCTTGGCGATGGGCGTCGACCCGGACCGGGCCAAGGACTCGCTCGCCTCGCGCCCGACGGGGCTGACCGTCGGGCGGCGAAAGCCCGGGACGCACTGAACGAAACGCGCTCACTCGCGACGCTCGATGAGCAGGCAAAGGTTCTGCAGCGCGTTCCACGCGGCGCCCTTGAGCAATTGATCTCCGGCCGCGACGAAGCGGACCTCCGAGCCTCCGTCGCCCGGCGACTCGCGCACCACGACGCGGCCCGCGAGCACATCGCAGCGTTTGGTCGCGCTCCTTGCGTCGGGTCCTGAATCTGTCAACACCACGCCGGGTGAGGCGGCGATCGCCTCTTCGGCCTCCTGCTTTGTGCACGGGCGACGCGTGCGGAGACGCACGACGACGAGGTGGGATCGCAGCGTCGGGACGCGGAGGCAGCACGCGTTTGTCCAAGGCTCAGCGTCGTTCCAGATGCGTGCGGTTTCGTGCTGGAACTTGCGTTCTTCGGTGCAGAGCCCGTCTCCGTCGAGGGCGGATTCGTGCGGGTAGGCGTTGAAGGCGAGGGTTCGGGCGGAGGCCCCGACCTCATAAGAACCGCCTCCGAGCGTCGCGCGTGTCTGCCCGATCAGCGAGCGCATGGCGTCGAGCCCTGCGCCGGAGAACGCCTGCTGGGAGGTGATTTCTATGGAGCGCACGCCGTAGGCCCGTCGCAGACCTTCGCAAGCAGTCAGGGCGATGGTGGTCGTGCAGTTGGGCGAGGCGATGATGCGGTCGTCGGCGTTGAGCGCCCAAGGATTCACCTCGGGGATCACCAGCGGCACGCTGTGACGCAACGCCGACGAGTTGTCGCTGACCAGCAAGCCCCGTGCGGCGAGGGCGGGGGCGAGGCGAAGTGAAACCTCGGCGGGTGTCGCGAGGATCGCCGCGTCGGCGTCGAGGCGGTCCGATGCTTCGTGCACGACGAAGCGTTGGCCGCAGATATCGAGCGCTCGCCCCGCCGATTGGGCGGACCCTGCCGCGATCACGCGATCTGGATCGACGCCCACCTCGGCGAGGAGCGCGAGCGCTTCGAGCCCGACAGCGCCCGAGGCCCCCACCACCGCGATCCTGCGGCCTTCGAGTCGTTCGCGGAGCCATGCCGCTCGTTGCAAACCGAGCCGCTCTCCGGGTGAACCGGGCATGAGCGATTCGATGCTCGGACAGCTCGCGGCTTGCGGGTTTTGCGCTCTTGTGACCGTGCTCATCGCGTCCAGCCTTTTGCGAAGTCGCCGACGATGCGCGAGAGGTGGTCGCTGGGCAGGAGGAAGGCGTCGTGCCCGTCGCCCGAGTGGACGAGCTCCGCCCTTGTGCGCACGCCCGCGGCCTTGGCCAGGTGCGAGAGCTCCAGCGACAGATGGGGCGGAAAGAGCCAGTCGGAGCTGAACCCGACCGTGAGCAGGTCGCCCTTGAACCGGCGCAGCGCCTCGCAGAGCGAGCGGCCCTCGCCCGCGTCGTAGGTGTCCATGGCGCGGGTGAGGAGGATGTAGCTGTTGGCGTCGAACCGTTTTGCGAATCGTTCGGCCCGCTCGTCGAGGTAACGCTCGACGAGGTAGCGGTCGCCGTTGGTCGTGCGGTGGCGCCCGAAGCGGCGGTCGAGGGAGCCGGGGCTGCGGTAGGTCAGGTGTGCGAGGCGCCGGGCGACGCCGAGGCCGTCCGATGGCGGGTCGTCTTGCGGGTAGTCGCCGCCCTTGAACTTCGGGTCTGCGAGGATGGCCGCACGCCCGACCTCGTTGAAGGCGATGCCCTGGGCGTCGAGCCGTGTTCCGGCGGCGATGACGCCCGCGGCCCGGACCCGCTCGGGGAAACGCAGCGCCCATTCCAGCGCCTGGAATCCCCCGATCGATCCGCCGAGCACGGTGATCGGGCGTGAGACGCCGATCGCATCGAGGAGCCGGGACTGGGCTTCGACGATGTCGCCGATGGTGACCTGCCCGAAGCGCGGGCCGTAGGGGACGCCGGTGGAGGGATCGACGCTCGCGGGCCCGGTCGAGCCGGCACACCCCCCGAGGACATTGGCGCAGACGACGGTGTGCCTGCGCGTGTCGATGGCTCGGCCGGGGCCGACGATGGTCTCCCACCACCCGCGCCGGGCGGGGTCGCGCCCGAGCGGATCGGCCGACGCCTCGCCCGCATGCTCGGCTCGGGCGACATGGCTGTCGCCGGTGAGGGCATGGCAGACCAGGACGACGCTTTCCGCCTCGTGCGGCGGCTTGGGCCCGAAGACCTCGTAGGTGAGCGAGGCGTCTTCGAGCTCGCCGCCCCGTTCGAACTGGAGCGGGTTGTCCGGCGATGCGATGCGTCGGGTCGCGCAGGTCCAGCCGGGCAAGGTTGATGCGGTTTGCAGGATGGTGCTCATTGCTGCGAAGCCTCCAGCGCCTGATCGATGTCGGCGATGATGTCGTTGATGTCTTCCAGACCAACCGAGAGGCGGATGTACTCGGGCGTCACGCCGGTCTTGGCCTGTTCGTCGGGGGTGAGCTGCGAGTGGGTTGTGGTTGCGGGGTGGATGGCGAGGCTCTTGGCGTCGCCGATGTTGGCGAGGTGGCTGAAGAGCTTGGCGCTCTCGATGAATCGGCGTCCCGCCGCGGCGCCGCCTGCGATCCCGAACCCGACGATGGCGCCGTAGGGGGGGGGGGGGGGGGGGGGGGGGGGGGGGGGGGGGGGGTGCGAG
>SLFH01000022.1 GCA_007124345.1 Phycisphaerales bacterium
CATGTGGACCGGTCGGGGCTGAAGGCGCTGCACAAGAAGTTCCATCCCAGGGGATAACCGGATGTCCAAAGGTGCTGTGGTCTGGGGCGTTCCGGCCTCGGCAGGCCGCCGGATCGGTCTGGAGGGGCATGTTTTCAGTATTTTTTGAAAACTCTTGTCCGACGCCCCGGCCGATCGAACAATCGGCCATGGCCACGATCTACCGACCGCCGGCGGAGCACCCCCACCTCGACGCGACCGACCCCGGGCTTCTGGGCGCGGTGGTCCGAGGCGAGGCGAGGCTGTCGCCCCAGCAGGCGCTGGAACTGCTTCGCTCGATGCCGCTGACGGGGCTTGGACGCTGGGCGGACGCTCGCGCGCGGGCGATCCACGGGGACACGCTCCGCTCGTATGTGATCGATCGGAACATCAACTACACCAATGTCTGCAACGCCAAGTGCACCTTCTGCGCCTTCCGGCGCGACGCGGACGACCACGACGCCTACACGCTGGAAGCGTCGGAGATCCACGACAAGATCGCCGAGCTCGTCGCGATCGGGGGCACACAGATCCTGATGCAGGGCGGGATGAACCCCGACCTGCCGCTGGACTGGTACCTGGAACTCCTGGCGTCGATCAAGGAGAAGTTCCCGGGCGTGCATGTGCACGCGTTCAGCCCGCCGGAGTTCATCGAGTTCGTGCACTTCTTCAACCCTCCCGGCGAGGACCTGGAGGCGAAGATCCGCTGGGTGATGGTGCGGCTGAAGGAGGCGGGACTCGACAGCCTGCCTGGGGGCGGGGGCGAGATTTTCTCGCACCCTGTGCGGCGCAAGATCGGGCTGGGCAAGTGCGACGCCGAGGCGTGGCTGACGACGATGTATGTCGCCCACACGCTCGGGCTGTTCACCAGCGCGACGATGATGTTCGGGCACATCGAGGGGCTGGCCGACCGCGTGCACCACATGAAGCTCGTGCGCGACTGGCAGGACCGGGTGTTGCGCGAGGGGGGCGCGACCGTCGAGGACGCCATCGGTCCGTCGGCGGCTCACGCGCAGGCCTTCGGGCATTACAAGGCGTTCATCTCCTGGCCTTTCCAGCGCGAGAACACGCCGCTGGGACGCGTGAAGGACTGGGGGGCCAAGCCCGAAGACACCGGACCCTTCCCGGGCGATGTGGTGGCGAACCTGGAGGGGACGGGCGACCCGAAGGCGCACCCGGAGTTCGGGCGCCGGGTGCGGATGTCGGGCGCGAGCATGTACCTGCGGACGCAGGCGGTCAGCCGCCTGATGCTCGACAACATCTATTCGATCGGCGCGTCGTGGGTGACGATGGGCCCGCACATCGGGCAGGTGGCGTTGATGTACGGCGCCAACGACATGGGCAGCGTGATGATGGAGGAGAATGTCGTCTCCTCGGCGGGCACGACCTATTGCCTGGACGAGGCGGTGCTCTGCCGCCTGATCCGCGGGGCCGGCTTCGTTCCCGCCCAGCGGAACAACGGGTACGACCTCATCCGCGTGCACGACGGCCCCGACAGCCCGGACCTGAAGGTGACCGACTGGTCGGAGCACCGCACCCGGCGCCTGCACATCCAGAACACCAAGCCCGAGGCGGAGCACGCCGCAAAGCTCACCATCGGCGGCGCCGAAAAGTCGGTCTGAGGGGCCCAGCGGCCGGTTCGCCGGCTGCGGGACCGCGCTCTGTCTGCGATTTTGGAGCCCTACGATCGTGGAGTCCCGGCCCGGAGGCCGGATGCCGGCGTGCGTCCGGCGTGCCTTCGGGTCTGTTTGTGCTTACAGGAATCTGCAAAATGAAGGCCAACGACCTCCGCGCCGGTGTCGGCGTCCGGCTCGACGGAAAGCTCTATGTGGTGGTCCGGACCGACCATGTCAAGCCCGGCAAGGGCCCGGCGTATGTCCAGGCCAAGCTCCGCGGGATCTCGGGGGGGATCGCCGAGAAGCGGTTCAGTTCTTCCGACGATGTCGACGATGTGATCTTCGACCGTCGCGAGATGGAGTACCTCTACTCCGACAACTCGGGCGCCACCTTTATGGACCTGGAGAACTACGACCAGGTGATCGTGCCCGAGGATGTGCTCGGCGACGCCCTGCTCTACCTCGCGCCCAACACGACCTGTACCATCGTCTGCCACGACGAGAAGCCGATCACGCTGGAACTGCCCGCGTCGGTCGAGTTGACCATCTCCGACACGCCCCCGGGCATCAAGGGCGCCACCGCGACCAACCAGCTCAAGGAAGCGACCTGCGAGACTGGGCTGAAGACACGCGTCCCTCCCTTCATCACCGCGGGGGAGAAGATCCGCATCTCGACAGAAGACGGCTCGTACCAGTCCCGCGTCAAGGAAGAGTGATGCGATGACGGAGAGAGAGAACGGGGAAGGATCCGGTCGTCGGCGCGGCCCTGCTCGAAAGATCTTGCTCGCGCTCGCCGTGCTCGTTGTGCTGGGCGGGGCGATCGCGCTTGCGCTGACGCTGATCTACCGCGAGCGCCTGGAAGACTACATTGGGCGCCAGGTCGTCGGCATCGCCAACAGCTATCTCGTGCCGGACATCGACTTCCTGACGATCTCGTACGCCCCTCCGTACAGCGTGACGCTGACCGATGTGACGCTCACGGCCCCGGACCGGACCGAGGTGCTGCGGATGGGCACGCTTCGGATCGAGCTGGCGGAGGTCCCGCGCGTCGGCCGCCCGATCCGCATCGCGAGCCTGATCGCCGACGATTCGGTGCTGCGCCTGATCCAGGACTTCGACGACGAGGGCAACCGATCCGGCTTCAGGGGCCTGCTGCCGATCGTCGAGGCGCGGCCGGGCACCGAGGAAGAACTCGAGAAGGTCGACGAGGCGTTCCGGCTCTCCAATGTGCTCCAGCTCCGCGTGGTCCGTCTGGAACGCCTCGATGTCGCCTACGAGCCGGGGGGCGGCCAGCCCACGATGCTCCTGCCCGGACTGACGCTCGCGCTGGACATCGAACCCGTCGAGATCGGGGACGAGGCGGGGTGGTACAAGCTCGACACCAGCAGCGAGATCGGCCCGACCGGGCACGTCAAGGCGCTGGGGGCCGTCAACCTCGACACCTTCGCCGTCAAGCTCGACAACGCCGAGATCGGCGTCGATGTCACCGAGGAGACCATCTCCAGCCTGCCCCCGCAGGTGCAGACGGTGCTCAACGAGTACAACGCGAGGGGCCGCCTGGACATCCAGGCGTCGGCCGACATCGAGGCGCTGGCATGGTCGCAGGGCGAGGCGATGGTGAACCTCAAGCTCGACGGCTTCAGCCTGTTCGTCGGCGACCTACGCGCGCTGATCGACACGGCCGAGCTCGACCTGAAAATGCATGACCGGATGATCGAGCTGGAAACCTTCTCGCTCTCGTCCGCCGACGGGCTGCTGAAAATGACCGGCTGGGCGATGCTCGAAGACTCGAACATCCCGGCCCACGCGGACTGGACGATCGAAGCGCTGAGCATCGGGCGCCTGCTGCGCGAGGGGAGCGAGACCCGATCGAAGCTGGGCGGCATCGTCTCCGGCGAGGGCGCAGTGGGCGCAGAGCTCGTCCGCTGGAAGGAGTCGATGAGCGGGAACGGCGAGATCCGAGTCCGCGACGGACGCCTGCTCATGCTGCCGGGCCTCACCCAGCTCGCCGACGCGACCGGCATCTCGAGCGACCGAATCACCGGCGACGCCACGGGCAACCACCGCCTCGACGCGGAGTTCACGGTCATCCCCGGCGCGATCCGGATCGACAGCTCGACCGTCGTGACCAACTTCTTGGCCGCACGCACCACGGGCACCATCTCGATCGTCGATCTGGAGATGGACCTGACGGCCAACGCCGGGCCGCTGGAGCGGGCGCAGGAGCTGCTCGGCCCGATCGGCGATCTTTTCGGTGGCTTGACGGACCGGCTCGTCCGCTACCGCATCCGCGGGCCGGTCAACGACCCGAGCGTCTCGGTCGCGCCGCTCGGCATCGATGAATGACACCGAACGGCCGCATTTTCTCGCCAATCCGGCGCCGATCGGTGATACGCTGATCGCATGCTTCCAGAAGGCGCATCGCTGCTCTTGCTCGGCCTGCGGGGCTCGGGCAAGACCACGCTCGGGCGCGAGCTCGCCTCGTGCACCGGGCGCGCGTTTATCGACCTCGACGATCTGACGCGCGACTACCTCGGGCTCGGCACGATCGCCGAACTCTTTGCCAAGGTCGGCGAGGCCCGCTTCAGAGCCGCGGAGTACCGGGCCTTGGTCAACCAGGCCTTCCCGATGTCGCGCCTCGGCCCGGTGGTCGCGCTGGGCGGGGGCACCCCCACCGCTCCGGGCGCCAGCGACTTCCTCCAGGACGCCAAGCAGCGCGGGATCGCTCGCCTGGTCTACCTCCGCGCCTCGGCCGACGCCCTGCGCACCCGCCTCGAAGAGGCCGACAACGCCGACCGTCCCAGCCTGACCGGCAAGGGCGTGCTCGACGAGATCGACGACATCCTCGCCGCACGCGACCCGCTGTATCAAGAGCTCGCCGACCGCATCATCGAGGTCGACCACCTGAGCGTCGAAGAGGCGCTCGAACTGTTGCTGGAAGATGCGCGTCCGGGACCGCCGCCAGAGCCGATCGAGGGCGCACCCGGCCCGGACAAAGAGTCCTGAACAGTGTGCGGTCGAGCTCTGCGAAAAGACCTTTGTCGTTGAAAGAAAACACTGGGGGCAAGCCGCCAGTGCTACCCACACTACCCCTCCCCCGGCTCGCCTATTCGCCCGCGAAGCGGGCGCGGAGCATTGCCATCTATGAGCAGGCCTCTGTCAAGGTGTCGGCGAACCCGTGGA
>SLFH01000066.1 GCA_007124345.1 Phycisphaerales bacterium
TCTCCGGCGCGCCAGTTGAGCACAACGGTTCCCTTGAAGCGATCGTCCTGGCCGACACCATCCGGGGCGAACCCGGAGTCGTCCAGCCGGAATCGGCTGCGCATCCAGCTCAGACGCCCACCGACGGACCACCGCTCGGAGATGGTGTAGTTCAGCCCGGCGCCGACAAGATCCCCCGAAGCGGTGTCCAGCGAACCCAGTCGCAGCCTCCACTGTTCGTCGATCTTCCAGTCGACGAGGACCACCGGCATCACGGCAACATCATCCTCGATCTGGCTGATGACCGACACGCCGAGTTGGACGGTGAGGTGATCGGAGTGCCGGTAACCGGCTCCGAACAACCCGCCGCCTGTGACCGAGTCGCTGAAGCCGGCCCCGTCCTCGCCCGCGAACCCGACGATGCCCCCTCCGAACAGATTCCATGTGTCGTCCAGCGCGTAGTTGGCGATGACGGAGGCCTGGCCGGTGAAGATGTGCTCCCAGGGCTTTTCGCCGTCGAACACCTCGGCTCGATCGAAGTCGTAACGGGCGTACCCGAACGATGTGCCGAAGGCGATGTTGATTCGATCCGCGACCGGGGCTGAGAACCCTAATCCGGTGCCCGCACGCACGACGCTGAAATCACCGGCCCTGTCGATGCTGGTCCCGAACTGATATTCGCCGTTTGAGCGGAGGATGAAACGAATCCGCCTCGAGTCGTCCTGCCCGGGCTCGGTGAGCGGGTAGAACGAGTAGTCCTCGCTCAAACCGATATCCAAGATGCCGGCGGAGTCATCGAGATGGCTCTGGGCAACGGACACGCTGGACATCAGAGCGACCGCCAGGAGGCAGGGCACCCCGTTCAACCGCGCGCGACCGGAGACCGCACACATTCGTTCAATCATGAGGACTCACTTCTGACATGGGGGGAGGGGGGAGGAGACACAGGAGATCTCGGTGCGGCCTTCCAGCCCAAGTTCGGACCTCTCCAAACGCGTTCATCATCGCGTCTTTCCGGGACGGTCGGGAGCGGCCTCCTCGGCGTCACAACACCGATGGGGCGATCGCGGGGATGTCCGGATCCGGCACAAAGCCG
The DNA here is from genome assembly GCA_007124345.1 of Phycisphaerales bacterium. Lineage (GTDB taxonomy): Bacteria > Planctomycetota > Phycisphaerae > Phycisphaerales > UBA1924 > SLFH01. The sequence continues at coordinate 1,076 of SLFH01000066.1, forward strand.
TTCGGCACGGGATTCCTCCGCGAGGCCAGGACCGATCCGCCGTCTGAAAACAGGTCCGCCGGATATCTTGGGGAGTTCAGCGATTTGGCCGGTGAGCGCCGAACGGCTAGCCGCTCGGCGACGATCGGAATCAATGCGGATGCGGTGGCCACTATCAAAGAGTATAAGCGAATGTGAGCCTCCCGCAAACTGGAACTCGGTCTTTCGAACATTACTTTGCACTATGGTCCCCGGCCCGGGCAACGGGCCCAACCGGATCGATCGGCGACCCGGCACGGAGTTTTCGATCGCCCCTGCCCGATGCGCCTTGTCGGCCATCTCTGTGGTCCCGCGATCGCGCGCAGCCTGCCTGTTCGGCATCCGGAAGCACGAGGTCCATGACCCGCCGCTCCCGTGGCGTGAGCAAAGCCATCGGGGCCCCGATCTCCACCATGACGTCCTGTTTCTCGCTCGCAAGACGGCGACGCTCCGGCTCGTTCAAAACCGCATCGAGCAGCCGCTTCGGATCGACAGGCTGACTCAGAACCTCCCCGCGGTGGTGGTCGCGGCGCGGCCGTTCGGAGCCCAACTTCATTCAATCCACGCCGCCGCCCTCCACACCAATAGACTTCGTCCCGCCCGGCCCCTTCGATCGATGGTCGCGGACGTTTGTACAGATGGAGTGAAGTTCAGCGATGGCGCCACCGTCAGCACACCAAACACCGGACACCGCAGCGCCGCCCCCCGTCGAGCCTTCCAGCCTTCCTCGCTTGCTCTCGCGGCTGACTCTTCGGCTGGGCGTCCCCGGGTTCCTGCTCGGGACCGTCTTCTTTGCGCTCTCGCTCACGCCGTCGCTCGTGCCGCGGCCTTCGGCCGTTCAGGGCTTGCTCTCTGGCCTCTCCTTCGCGGCCGGATACGCCATAGGGATCGCGGGCCACTGGCTCTGGATCAACCTCCATCTTCCCACGACACCCCCGCGAATCACCCGGATCATCCAGCGTGTCGCCTTTGCGTTGTGCGTGCTCGTGGCCGCGATCTACCTCTGGCAGTCTGTCAACTGGCAGAACGCGGTCCGCGCGATCATGGGCATGGAGCCCGTCGATCGAGGTCTGCCCATCGTGCTCGGCCTGATTTCGATCGTGGTCTTCGTGCTGGTCCTCGGTCTGACCCGGCTCTTCTGGTGGGTGTTCCGACGACTCTCCCTCTTGCTGCGCCGGTTCATCCCCGCCCGGGTCTCGCACATCATCGGCGTGGCCTTGACGGTCTGGATCTTCTGGTCCGTCATCGATGGCGTGCTGATCTCCACCCTGCTCCGCTTCGCGGATCGTTCGTTCCAGCAACTCGACGCGCTTATCGACCCGGACCTGCCGGTGCCGACCGATCCCGTCCGGACCGGCAGCGAGGCGTCGCTGGTTCGCTGGGAGGACCTCGGCCGCACAGGCCGGGCGTTTGTCGCCGGTGGGCCGGACGCCGAGGAACTCGGCGCATTCTTCGGGCATGACACGCCCGCCCCGGTCCGTGTGTATGTCGGCATCAACGCCGCCGAGACGCCCGAGGCGCGTGCCCGACTCGCGCTTGAAGAACTGATCCGAGCCGGTGGGTTCGAGCGGTCTGTTCTCCTGCTCGTGACGCCCACCGGCACTGGCTGGGTTGACCCCGCCGCCCAGAACACCTTCGAGTATCTCCACCGAGGCGACACCGCCGCGGTCGCCGTCCAGTACTCCTATCTCAACAGCCCGCTCGTGCTTCTCACCCAGCCCGAGTATGGCGTGCAAACCGCCCGGGCTCTCTTCGCCGAGATCTACGGCCACTGGCGCACCCTGCCCGCGGACAGTCGCCCGCGTCTCTACCTCTTCGGGCTCAGCCTCGGTTCGATGAACTCCGACCTCTCTTTCGACCTGTTCGACATCATCGACGACCCGTTCCACGGCGTCCTCTGGAGCGGGCCGCCGTTCCGGAACCAGACTTGGGCCAGCGTCACCAGGGAGCGTGATGAGGGCTCACCCCATTGGCTCCCGACTTTCCGCAACGGGGCGGTGGTCCGTTTCATGAACCAGACCGCGGGACCGAGCATCGCCGGCGGCAGGTGGGGCGAATTCCGGATTCTCATTCTGCAGTACGCGAGCGATCCGATCACCTTCTTCAGCAGCGACATCGCCTGGCGTGAGCCCGACTGGATGCGTGAGCCTCGCGGCCCGGACGTTTCGCCCAGGCTGCGTTGGTACCCGGTGGTCACCATGTTCCAACTCGCCGCCGATATGATCGTCGGCAACGCGCCGCCCGGCTTCGGGCACACCTACGCGGCCACCGACTACATCGACGCCTGGCTCGCTCTGACCGAGCCGGCGGGATGGACCGAGACCGAGATCCAACGCCTCCGCGACCGTTTCGAGTAGGTCGCTCCGCTCATGCGGCGCGGTCGTGGCGTCATCGCCGCCGCCGCATTGCTGGCGACGTCCGCTCGCTCCAGCGGGCCCGGCCCGCCGAGCTTGGTCGTTCGTCACTCAAGGCGTTGACGACATCAGCGAACCACGCCGATGTTGGTCGATCGTCCAATGACCGCTCTGAAGGACGGTGTTCGGGCCTGTGTGGATTGGTTCCGGGACCGCTGTGGCGTCGAGCGCAGGCCTTGACGAGGCTGGCAACAAGCTTCGGCCCTTGATCCGACAAACCCGAAAACGACAGCGGCAAGTCTCCGTTTGTGTATACCCGCGTGGTTCAAGGGCGTTGCTCGGCCGCGCCCTCAGGAGTGACCGATTCTGGTGCGGCGTCTGATCCGGCGATTTGCGCGGTCCTAGCTCCGCCCAGCGGATAGCCCGGCTCGAGTCTCCAGACCCCATACTGAATGCGACGGAGCGGGCGACCATACTCTGCGCCGATGCGCCGATCCTCCACCAAGATCAGGTAAAGATCCGAACTGACCTCGGGCGACTGGTGGAAGTAGCTGTGCCCGAGCCCGCGTGACCGACTGCGCACATCGACCAGTTCGATCTCCGGCGGTAGTGCCGAAACCGCACGGCGGGTCTCTTCATCGAGGCGGTCGATGTCCATGCGACCAAGCCGCGAGATTCCGTGGAACAGCCAGTTGGCAACCCCCAGCGCACGATCGCGAGACGAGAAGTAGACCGTTGTGGAAACCGGCGCCATGTGGAGATACTCCGCGGCGATACGCTGCCCAACGACTTCCAGGTCAAGGTCGGGCGCTGCGAGAATGAGATGGCCCAGTTTGAGCGTCTCTCTCGTGGACCGCCCCGCTGCACGCTCCTCGAGATTGATCTCGCGCAGTGCGGTGGTCAGCACATCCGTGCCGCGGCTGTGCGCGATCAGATTGAGCTGTCGTACATCCGGCGACGCGGCTATCTCACGCAGGGTTCTCCGTAGGTGCAGGACGCTGAACTCCCCGGACTCCCGGTCATGGGTGTACCCGAATAGCAGCGAGCCGCTTCCCGCCGGCCATGAATAGACGATCACAAGGCCGCGGCGGCCCGTCAGCTCGGCGAGTTCTGCGGCGGTCACGACCGCCGACTCGAACGGCACGTTGAATCCGTGGACAAAGACGGTGACCCGCCCCTCATCCTCGGGCAGCATCATCTTGGCGAGCAGTTCGTGCAACCGCTCGCGAGCGGCGGCGCTGACAGCCTCCCGCTCCGGGTCGGGCACAAGCGAGCCTTCGATCTCGACGAGCGGGATCGGCACCGATGCGTATCGTGCTACCTCTCTCACGCCCAGCAGCCGCGGCCGGCGCAAGCGGTCCCGTGCGGCGAGCTGGTCCCATGACTCGGCACCCATGTCGACCGTCCCCAAACCGACGGCTTTGGATGTCGAACGCCCCGAGGTGTAGTACGCAAAGCGTCTGTCGCTCGACTGGGCGGGTGTTCGGTCGGTGATGTAGATCACCTCCGCTTGCGCCGTTCGCCGCGATTCTGGCAGCAGTTCCAGCGGGCTCGGATCTAGCACTTGAAAGACAAGTGGCACCGGCAGAGACGGCGCGGCGCATCCTGAGAGGAAAAGCAGCAGAGCGAGCACGCCCGCTGCACCAGTTCTGCGGCGGCGGATCTGGGTGGTTGTTCTCATGCCGCATTCTCCTTGGTCAAGCGGTCAGCGTCGCGACGCCGGCCCGCCCGGGTCGGAGTATCGGGGTTTCCTCGTTCGGCCGCAACCGTCCGCGTGATCGGAGCGTGGCGAGAACGCTCGCCGATCGGTCCCGCTGCAGCGACGCGGATTTACACACTGCAGAATCCGGATTCTCGCCCCCCGTGGCATCGGGCTGGTGGGTGCCGTCGTGTTCGGGGCCGGACGTTCGCCTCGGGGTCGAGCGGGGGAGCGTTGACGCACGCGTCGCCGGGTCTCTTGTAGCATGCCCGCTCGGAGGTGCGCATGGAGCGTCTGATCGGCTTGCTTGGGATCGTGGTGCTTGTCGGGCTGGCTTGGGGGATCTCGACGAGCCGCAACCGGTTTCCCTGGCGTCTGGTGATGACGGGGATCCTGCTGCAGGCGGCGCTGGCGATGGTGATGCTGCGTGACACGCCGCTGGTGGGCGTTGTGGACGCGGTGTCGCGTGCGATCACCGCGGCGCTCGACGCCTCGCAGGCGGGGATCGCCTTCCTCTTCGGCCCCGCGGTGTCGAACCCCGGCGCGGGGTCCTGGGGGTTTATGTTCCTGGTCCACGCGCTGCCGAAGATCATCTTCATGGCGTCGCTGATGGCGGTGCTCTACCACCTCGGTGTGATGCAGCGTCTGATCGCGGCGCTGGCGTGGCTGCTGCAGAAGACCCTCCGGGTCACCGGGACCGAGGCGCTCGCGACGGCGGCCAACGTGTTCATGGGCCAGACCGAGGCCCCGCTCTGCGTCAAGCCGTATCTCGAGCGGATGACGAGGTCGCAGCTCAACCTCGTGATGACCGGCGGCTTTGCCACGATCGCCGGGTCCGTGCTCGCCGCGTACATCGGCATGCTCGGCGGCGAGGACCCTGCCCAGCGTGCGATGTGGGTCAAGCAACTGCTGACGGCGAGCGTGATCTCGGCGCCCGCGGCGTTCGTGCTGGCCAAGGTGATTGTGCCCGAGACCGAAGCGTTGCCGGACGAGTCGGACCCGCGAATTGCCGAGCCGGAGGATCCGGCGGCGAACCTGTTCGACGCCGCGGCCCGGGGCGCGACCGACGGGATGCGGCTTGCGATCAATGTCGCGGCGATGCTGGTGGCCTTCGTTTCGCTGCTAGCGCTGATCAACATGCCGCTGGGCGCGCTCGGTCGGGCCGGGCCGGTCGAGGGCTGGCTCGGCGCTGTCGGGATCGAGCGTCTGAACCTCGAGGCGGTGTTCGGCCTGGTGTTCGCGCCCCTGGCGTGGACGATGGGCGTGCCGTGGGAGGAGTGCCGGTTCTTCGGGCGGCTGATGGGCGAGAAGCTGGTGGTGACCGAGTTCCTGGCGTTCCAGACCCTCGCCGAGGGCATCCACCCGCCGGACGGCGGGCCCGGCGTCAGCGATCGGACCGCCCGCATGGCGGCGTTCGCGCTCTGCGGCTTCGCCAACTTCGCGTCGATCGGGATCCAGATCGGCGGGCTGAGCGCGATCGCGCCGGGACGCCGCAAGGACCTGGTTCAGCTGGCGATGCGGGCCATGCTCGGGGGCGCACTGGCGTCCTGGCTGACGGCGTCCA